>JBGGMQ010000659.1:0-5173 GCA_041287975.1 Verrucomicrobium sp.
CGGTCATTTCCTCCATCAGGTTGCGCAATTTCGGGAATCGACAAAGGGGGCTTTGTCAATTATGATCTCCGCGTGGCCACGATCCCCCAGATCGTCGAGAAGCTCGAGCACCTTCCTCCAGAGGCGCTGGAGTCAGTGCATGATTTTGTCCAAACCTTGATCGAGGCGAATGAGCCTAGATACATCGCCGTGACGGGCGGGGTCGCTGCCAGGATGGTGCCAACTCAGCCTGATCCGCCTGCCACGGGAGTGTGGAAGAAGCGGAGTCTGGCAGACACAGACGACTGGTTAGCCTCGTCCCCGTTCCACCCACCGGCTCTGCCAACTAGGCCATTTTGCCGCGGAGGATCTCGCCCACGACCTTGGGGTTGGCTTTGCCGCCGCTGGACTTCATGATCTGGCCGGTCATCCAGTTGATGACCTTGTCATTGCCGCCCTTGAACTCGGTGACCTTGTCTGGGTTCGCGGAAATGATCTGATCGCACAGGGCCTCGAGGGCCCCGGTGTCACTGACCTGCTCAAAGCCCTTGGCCTTGATGATGGGGGCGGCGGTTTCGCCGGTGGCGAACATCTCGGCGAAGACTTCCTTGGCCTGGTTGTTGGAAACTTTACCCGCTTCGACAATGGCGACCAGCTCCGCGAGGGAGGCGGGTTTTACCAGGCTCTCCTCGAGGGGGGTTCCTGCTTCGTTCAGACGGCCGAGGAGTTCGTTGATCACCCAGTTGGCGACCTTCTTGGCAGGGTTCTTTGCGTCGGCACCCGCGGCTTCCTCGAACCAGCCGGCGAGGGCTTTGTCGCTGGCGAGCACTCCGGCGTCATAGGCACTGATGCCGTAGTCAGACTCAAAGCGGGCGCGCTTCTGGTGGGGGAGCTCCGGCACACGGGTGCGGGCAACCTCCAGCAACGGGGCGGTGCGGATGGGCAGCAGGTCGGGGCATGGGAAATAACGGTAGTCATGCGCGTCCTCCTTGGTGCGCATCAGCACGGTCTCGCCGCGGTCATCATCCCAGCGGCGGGTGCTTTGAATGAGCTTCTCACCTTTGTCGAGGGCCTCAGTCTGGCGCTCCACTTCGGCGTGAATGGCGCGACGGATCGCGCTCATGGAGTTGAGGTTCTTGAGCTCGATCTTGGCACCGAGTTCCGTCTGCCCTTCCGGGCGCAGACTGATGTTCACATCACAGCGCATGTTGCCCTTCTCCATGTCGGCATCACTCACCCCCCCGTAGATCAGGATCTGGCGAAGACTCGTAAGGTAGGCGAAGGCCTCCTCCGCGCTGTCGATGTCCGGATCACTCACGATCTCCATGAGCGGCGTGCCCGCACGGTTGAAGTCGAGCAGGGTGCCGGCGCCGGTGTGCGTGCTTTTACCCACGTCCTCCTCGAGGTGGATGCGGGTGAGCTTCACCACTTTGCCGGGATTCTTGATGCTCTTCTGTGCGTCCTTGGGGTAGGCCAGATCATAGAGCGGCACGCCGCCTCCCAGGCACAGGGGCAGGTCGAACTGCGTGAGCTGGTAGTTCTTCGGCATGTCCGGGTAGAAGTAGTTCTTCCGGTCCCACTTGGAGATTTCAGGCGTGCCGCAGTCCAGCATGAGCCCCGTGAGCAGGGTCTTCTCGATGGCCTCCAGATTCAGCACCGGCAGCGCTCCCGGCAGTCCCAGGCAGGTCGGGCAGGTGTGGGTATTCGGCTCCGCCCCGTATTCTGCCGGGCAGGGGCAGAACATCTTGCTGCTCGTGTTGAGCTGCGCATGAACTTCAAGGCCGATGGTGGTGATGTACTTGGGCATGGAGGGCGGAAACAGGAGCCCACAAGAACGGCACATTGGCCGTGAATTCAAGCAGAAGTGGCATTCGCCCCGCCGACCTGCGTCCAGGCGGCCCGGCTCAATGCAGGTCGTGGTGCAGATAGGCCAGGATTTCCCGGCGGGTCGGTTGCTCCTCGAGCCACGCCTTGAAGGTGTCCACACGGTCCATGGCCTCTGGGCCCAGCTTGTCCACCAGCCTGGCATGGATGACACCCTCCAGGCCGGTGGGATGGTGCGCCTTGTCTGCGGCGGCTTGGGCGGCGGCGGTGGCCTGTGCCTGCTCGGCTAAGCGGTCATTGATGACCTGTTGCAACGCTTCTTTCCTCACCCGTGTTTGCCACGGCGAAGTCATGATGAGGTGCACATCCTCGTGAAAATTCCGCTTCCGCAGCGCTTGCCACTCCCCCTCGTCAAACCAGAGGCCCGCAGGCGAGTGATCGATGGAAAAGGGGAAGCCATGGCCCACCTTGAACCGGGTCATGAGCGCCCCAGTTTCGGGACACTTGTGGATCGGTTTGTCTGCATCGAGTCTGGTCGTGGACGGCGGTTGTGACTCATCGACTGGCAAATGGGACGGCCGGGTGGACTGCATGTCCAGCCAGCGCCAGTAGTTCTTGTAGGGCAGCCAGTGACCGCCAGAGGTGGGACAGCGGTAGGCCATGAGGCCGGGGTCCAGTTCCACTTGAGTCATAGGCGTCCGGGAGTCGGCAGGACTGAGCATGGGGGTATGCAGGGAGTGAGGATTGAGCTGTGCCGCGACATTGACCACGAATCTACAGACAACACCTTTCTGGCTCTGGGAGGAACCACAAAAGAGACAAGTGAGGAACAGACTGTTCCTCCATGCCTGGTGCTCCGCTCCCGTACCGCCTTACCGGCCGCACTGTGCCCGCTGCCGCAACAGGTGGTCGCACAACACCAGATGAACCATCGCTTCCACCATGGGAACTGCGCGTGGCAGGACGCAAGGATCATGACGTCCGCGTGCTTTCAGGGTGGTGGACTCGCCGTCCTTGGTCACCGTGTTTTGTTCGCGCAGGAGCGTGGCTGTCGGTTTGAAGGCCACGCGGAAGACGATCTCCTCGCCATTGCTGATGCCACCCTGGATGCCGCCGCTGCGGTTCGTCCGGGTACGCACGCGCTCACCCTCCATGTAGAATTCGTCGTTGTGCTGCAGGCCCGTCAGCGTGGTGCCTTCAAAACCACTGCCCACTTCAAAACCCTTGGTTGCAGGCAGGCTCATCATCGCCTTGGCCAGATCGGCCTCCAGCTTGTCAAAGACAGGCTCGCCCAGACCCACCGGCACGCCACGCACCACACACTCCACCACACCACCGACGGAGTTGCCTTCTTTGCGGATGGATTCGATGAGTTCGATCATCTTCTCCGCTGCCACAGGATCTGCGGTGCGCACGATGTTGGACTCGATGGATTCGCGGGAGATCTGATCAGGTGTCGGACAAGCCGTGATGTTCTGCACCGTCTTCACGTACGCCAGGCATTCGTAGCCCGGGCAGGAGGCCGCCAGCACCTTGCGAGCGATCGCACCTGCCGCCACCCTTCCGATGGTCTCACGCGCACTGGAGCGCCCACCACCGGCCACAGCGCGGATGCCGTACTTGGCATCATAGGTGAAGTCTGCGTGGGAGGGCCGGTAAGCCGTCTGCATTTCCTTGTAGGCATCCGAGCGCTGGTCCTCGTTGAAGACCATGATGCTGATGGGAGTGCCAAGGGTCTGACCTTCAAGCACACCCGACAGGATCTGGCAGGAGTCGGCCTCCTTGCGCTGGGTGACGATCTTGCTCTGTCCTGGACGACGGCGATTCAGCTCCTCCTGAATGTCAGCTTCCGTCAGGGCAATCTGCGGAGGGCAACCGTCCACGATGCAACCGACCGCAGGGCCATGCGATTCGCCAAAGGTGCTGACGCGGAAGAGGGTGCCAAAGCTGCTGGACATGGAAAGGGGAGGCGCAGAAAAAACAGACGAACAGACGTGAACCGACACAGTGGCGCGTCTTGGCCTTGAACGCAAGAATCAGGAGATCTGTCTGAGCCTCTTGTCCTGATTCATTTTGAGAGAAGGCAAGTCGGGGGCTTCCCCCTCAAAGTTCTTCGCATCGTTATGAATCATTAAATTTTTAGTCTCCAAACTTCATATCCGTATAGGCTGTGGGTATGTTAACAACCGTGTTCTTCAGTGGTTCCACGGTCGTTCCACAGGGATGAGCCAAGTGAAGAAGGTGGGCACAGGATGCGAGCCAATCAGGCTTGAGATGCAGGATGCGAACAAGGTTGAGACTGTTGGCCCTGTTCTTCGCATTTTTGTTCACAAGAAATGACAACTCTCTCGTTAATAATAAATATATCCTGATGTTTAAGCGATATAAATTATTAAGATTCGAGTTTTGGGGGCGATTGAAGGGGTCGGAGGCTAAATTATCATAAGGAGTGAATCAGATGTGAGAGAGTTGGCTGATTTGAGGTTTGGATGCCGGGTAGGAGGAGCACATAGCGGGGTATGGAGAGGGTGCGGCCTGCGGTGGGTCAGTGGGCAGTGGGCAGAAGGCAGCGGGCAAGGAGTTGGGGATGGTGGGGCGACTGGTGTCTGTGAGTGTGGAGGGACACTTTTGAGGCTGAGCGAAGAAGAGTGAAGTTGGCGGACTGGCGAGGGTGGTAGGGCTACAGGCCCTGATTTTGTGAGAGTCGGGGGCAAAAGGTCTTCACTACAGATTGAGGAAGATTGAAGGGGTTTGAGAATGTCTATGGACGTTTCACAAGTCCGATCGCGAGCAGCCCCGGGAATGGTGCTGTCACGGCGGCCGACGCAGGCCTCCCGTCGAGCATCTGCAGACTAAAATCTGCGCTCCCAGTGAAGACACAAAAGGGATGAAGTTTAAGGCTTGGGCAAATGGAGAGCAGACGCGCAGACCGTGCATTCTACGGATGACGGTCATGATGTCATCGGAGCTCATCCCCGAAGGGGATGTGGAACGAAGCCCAGGGTTGGCCGAGCCTTAAGCGAGGCTACCCTGGGTACTCGCGAGTCGAAACCTCAGGTCTGGATGCCGATGCCGCTTCCTGTTACCTCCAACCAATCAAAGCCCCCACCTCTCGGACGCTGACCCTATACGTACCCTCACACCGACAGTCGCAAGCTTCACCATTGAAGCCGATTCTCAGCCCTTCACAGCCACCTTCTCTAGCATCGCTACCAGCTCCGGCGATTTCAGCGCATTCTCCGCCGCTGCCGTCTGAGCCTCCTTCTTGCTCTTGCCGGTGCCTGCCGCCAAATCTCGCCCTTGCCAGACGACTACCGCCTCAAAGATCTTTTGGTGATCAGGCCCCTCGGCGGCGATGATCCTATAGGTA
>JBGGMQ010000660.1:0-5283 GCA_041287975.1 Verrucomicrobium sp.
GATGGCACCCTGGTGAATGCCCTGCTCTTCCATTGCAAGAACCTCAGCGGCATCGGTGGCGAACTGCGACCCGGCATCGTGCACCGACTGGACAAGGAGACCAGCGGCTGCCTCGTGGCGGCGAAGCATGACCTGGCCCACACGCGCCTCACGGATGCCTTCAGCCAGCGGGACCTCACGAAGATTTACCTCGCCGCGATCAACGGCGTGCCCAAGGCCACCTCAGGCCGGATCGAGAACCGCATCGGTCGCCACACCGTCGATCGCAAGCGCATGACGGTCGTCCAGAATGAGGCCGCTGGCAAAGAAGCGGCCACCGAGTGGGAGCGCGTGGCCATCCACGAAGGCTGCGCTTTGATCCGCTGCCGCCTGCTCACGGGCCGTACCCACCAGATCCGGGTGCATATGAGAGAGAGCCTGGGCAATGCCATCCTTGGCGACACCATCTATGCACAGACGCAGCGGCAGCTTTTGAAAATGCCGCGCCTGATGCTGCACGCCTGGAAACTGGAGTTCTACCACCCCATCACAAAGGTGCAGCTCGCCTTTGAAGCACCAATTCCGCCCGCTTTCAAGCCGTGGCTTGGAACCGGCAAGGTCGTGAAGTAGGTCAGCTCAGGGAAACGTTGCACCGTCCAGACTCGCGACACTGCCAGTGTTTTTGCCTTCCCCGGACCCTCCGGGGTGGCAATCCAGACTGTTTTATGGCATTCTACAGGTATTCTGGATTCTTAATCTTTCTGAACTTCTAGAATTCCCCACTGTCTAATCGTGGTTCCAGTTTCCCGCCTATCCCCCTCAGGCCATGGATTCGAATCCTCCTTACAAACGCCCTCTCCCCCCTGCGCCGAAGCCTCCGGCCTCCAAGATCCTGTTCCACGATGAATGGGTGCCGAACCGCCGTCGACGTCGCATTGCTGCGGCCTTGGCGGGCACCATGGGAGGAGCGCTCCTGGGTGCCTTGGGTTATCCCTGGGTCGCCGGAGATCGCCGTGAGGAATTGATCGCTCTCTGGAACCAGTCCAAGATCGAGCCGAAGAAGGTGGCCAGCAATCTCGTGCGGAAAGTGCGCGATGACGCTGGGGAGACTCCCTATCGCCCCATGATCCTGGATGCGACCGGAATTGCTTACGAGGCATTCCTCAATGGCCTGAGGCTGCGCAACATTTCTGCCCGAGAAATCCTGCTACCCCACTTCAAGACACGCAGCGGCGTGAACAATGAGCTGCCCGGCCGGCATCTCTGGCAGAACATGGTGGCCACATTACGAGTTGCCGATCAGCTTCGAGATGAGCTGGGAGTGAAGCTGGTGACCATTGCCAGTGCCTACCGTAGCCCCGCCTACAACGCCGCCTGCCCGGGGGCGGCCTCGCACTCGTTTCACATGCAGAATCTGGCGCTGGATCTCGTTTACGACTGCTCCCCATCGCAGGTGGCGGAAGCCGCCAACGCCTTGCGCAATCGGGGCGCGTTCAAGGGAGGCATTGGTCGCTACGGGACGTTCACCCACATCGACACACGTGGGAAGAACACCAACTGGGGGTAAGCCAGTTCGCCAGCGGCGGTGCCTGTTATTGCAACTTGCATTCTGACTCGCAGGAGTTGTGCGTTTTGAGGCATTTTTGAGGCCCGGAGGAGAGAGCCCGACCACGACTGCATGGAAAAGATGTCATCATCAATTCTATTGCGCATCGTTGTGCCTCAACATATTAGCCTCCCGGACATCCACCCTTGGCATGCAACCGGAGAGCGATGGGCACGGTTGATGCAAAAGAGGGTGGCATGAAGACGAGTCATTACCTTCGCCCTTGTTTCGGTTCTGGAGTGAGTTTGCTGGTTCTGACTGCCGTTACTGGCACCGTGACGCTGCTGCTCCCCGCCCCCACGGCCTCGGCCCAGTCGACCGATCCGCGATTTCAGAGCCCCACTTACTCCCAGCGACGCGCTGCGACCACGACAGCCCCTCGTGAATCGAGCTTCGGACAGCGTCTGAGCAACTTCTTCTCGTCTTCCAACTCGGCCCGCACGACCGGCAGCCGGCAGCAGGTGCAGTCGCGGGTGAGCAACCGCCAACTGCCTGCCAGCACCAATTACAGCGCAGCCCGCAGCAGCACCCAGTACTACACTTACGCTCCTGATCCCGCCGTGACCAACAGCACCTATGTGCCTACCTACACGCCGACTCAGGGGTCGCCCCAGCAGATGACACTGACCAACCGCGCTGCAGGCCGGAACACTGTGATCTACCAGGCTCCTCGAACCAACTACGGCAACACTTATCAGCCGGGCCAGGACCCCCGGGTCCTCCAACCGGGCGAGTCCGCCACGGTGACTGCAGACGGTACCGTGTACCGGACCGCCCGCCGCGGTGAGACCCAATACCTTGAGGAGGGGGTGACTCGTAGCGATGGGTACGCTTTACCTTCAGACGCCGCCGCCGCGACGCAGGACGCAACGACCGGCACCCAAACGGCCGCCAGAGAGCAACCCAAGCCAATCACTCCCCCCAAGGCACTGATCGACAAGGATTCACTCCCAGTCGCCAAGTGGTCCGCCACTTTCGGCAGAGTAGTTTCACCATTCCCCCCGCACCATGAGCTGGACGTGAGTGGCCTGCCTCCCGGCTCCATGGCCCGTGATCCGGCCTCCGGTCAGATCTTTCGCCTGCCTTGATGATTGTGATTGGTGAGCGTCAAAAGGTTTACATCTTACCACGCCCTTCCTGCCCGCACCTGCCATGAGCGCGATTGCGTCAACAAGCACCCACGATTCACAGCAAGGTCTCAAAAAGCGTTTCCTGAAGCAATGGAAGACCTTCCGGGACGACAAGCCTGGTGAGCGTTTCCTGAACCTTTACGAGCGCCGACGCGAAAGCCGTGGTGGTGCCTTCAGCTGGGGCAGACTGGCGATTGTAGGAGGCGGCATTGCCCTCATACTGGCCGGACTGTTCTTTCTCGCCGCGCCAGGGCCGGGCACGCTGGTGCTGATTGCTGGGCTGGGGCTCGTTGCCAGCGAATCTAAAATCCTGGCCAAGGGGCTCGATTGGGCTGAGGTGAAAGTTCGTCCGTATGCGGAGCGAGCGCTTAAAATCTGGCACAATTTGCGACCCGGAACGAAAGGCCTTCTTATCGGCACTGGCATCCTCGCGGCGATCGGCGGAGGATATGCGTTTTATCAATGGCAGTTGCAGCAGACGAGTTGGTGAGAGTGAAGAGTAAGTCAGGATTTCCTTGTCCTGACCCGCGCAAACGCGGAACTCCAAATCTCTTCGTTGCCATGGCAAGGTGAGAAGACATGAAATCGTGTGCAGGATGCGAAATGGGCACCGCAGAGACATGATGAATGTTTTGCGCAGCGCTCGATTGGCCATGCCGCGGCCTAAGGGCTGGCACACTGGGTGCAATCAGGGCAACCCCTCAGCGACCTGTTTCAGGCGCACGAGATCTGCCTGCACCATTTTTTGATCCGCAGCGAATTCAGCATCAGACATCCCAGGAAGGCGAAACAGTGTGAAGAGCACCGTGCTGCCACTTTCGGGGTTCGCGATGACACGCATGGGCACATAGATCTCCACATCGGGAGCAGGAACGACCCAGTGATCAAGAATCCCAAATGCATTGGTCGGGGTGAATTTCAACCGCACGACTCCCATGGGACTCTCAATGCACCATTCGTCCCCTTCCTGACGAATGTTCTGGCAAAGTCCGGGTGCCCACTGGGGAAGATTTCCCGGATCCGAGGCATAGCCATACACGACCTCCAAGCTGCGAAGGATGGAAACGCTTAACGTGATGGAAGAATTTGATGATGCCGGAGCCTGCATGCACGTACTTATCACAAGATCCCACGAGTGTGAAGAACGTCCTGCAGCAACCTTGCTTGCATCTTTACAAAATGTGCTATCTTGTTACTCGGGGAACATTGTACTCCCCGAAACAGTCTTCGGACTCTGCCAAGATGAAACCCGCGTTCCAACACCCGATGAAGACACTGCCGATCAGACGGCGGTGGACGGGTGGTCGCGGGCACCGGCTTGACGCCAGCCGTGACTGATCAGGGCAGCCCTTTCCCAAGGAAGGTGGCCATAGCAGCCAAGCCATTCCCGGTCTGCCCTGATTCATCATCCTACTGATAAACCTCTCCAGGTCAATCATGGCCCGGCACGTCTCATCGCGTGGCGGCGCCATAGCTCACTGCGTCATCATGAAATCTTCATCATCCCCTTCATTCTTCATTTCCTCATCCGATCTCGACACCGTTCGTACTTTCCTCGAACACGAAGACGCCTGCAGCCCGCTCGATGTGCGGGAGCGGGAGGCCCTCGTGCAACGCCTCCGCGACGCGACCGTCTTGCGGGATGACACCATCGCCGAAGATGAATCTGAATCCGCGGTCGCCGGTTTGCAAGACCTCGTGACTGTGGAGGAAGTGGGCACCAGGCCTGCGGATTCCTTCAGCTTTACCCTGGTGATGCCCCACGAGGCAAACTTCGAGGACGATCACATTTCCGTACTTTCGCCCCTGGGCGCAGCCGTGTTTGGTCGACGCTCTGGAAGGGTGGTCGATCTCGATTCCCCGGCTGGAAGGCGGAAGATACGCGTGCTTGCAGTTTTCAAAAAGGCGGCGATTCATTGACACCCCGACGATGGATTTGAACCACGACGATCTGCAAAAATCCGCCAGCGCCCTGTGCGACCCGCAAGGTCAGGGACGTCCCTCTCTGGAGTCCGCCCCTTCGGCGCAGTCAAAGGCTGCGTCCCTGGCCCATGTGCCGGAGGTTCTCCGCCTCGTAGAAGCGTGGATGCGCAAGGTCAATGACCGGTGGCTCGTGCACTCCGGACTCAATTTTGATACACAAGCCTATCTGGACCATCTGGCGGCTACCGATGCCGCCCGGCTCAGGCGGACGTGCGCCATCGTGCAACAACTCATGACCCTGCATGATCCCCTGGAGGATCCGAAGCCGCCGTTCTACGGTGGCACTTTCAGTCTCGCCAGCAAGGTAGAGGAAACCATCTATCTGACGGGACACCGATTCACCCGGCTGTTGCTGCCCTCCACGTCAGAGGAGACTCTGGCGTTGGAGGCTGAGGATTTGGAACTGGCCCCGGAAGTGAGAAAGCGGATTGGCGAGATACGAGGGCAGATTCGCGAGGCGGTGGCGCTGCTGCGGGAGTAGTTCGGTTGCCCAACCGTTCAGAGCGCGCTGCCCCTGATGCGTAAGGCCGACTGAATGGCCCACTTATCGTTGGCGATGCCTTCTCGCTTCGCTCATGCGCCGCC
>JBGGMQ010000661.1:0-6189 GCA_041287975.1 Verrucomicrobium sp.
TACTTCATCGCCACGGATGTGGGTTGCTTCCTGGCCGGGTTCCTCTCTCTCTGGCTGGTGCGCCGCACGGGGACGACGCCTCACCTGGCGCGGCGTCAGGTGTACACCGGCGCATGCATGCTCACGTCTTTGAGCCTCTTCATTCCCTGGCTGGGCAAAGGGTGGCCGCTGCTGGCAGTGCTGCTACTAATCGGCGCGGGGGCGCTGGCATTGTTCCCGTGTTACTACAGCTTTGTGCAGGAACTCTCGTCCACGCACGTAGGGCTGCTGACGGGAGTGCTGAGCATGTGGGTGTGGGTGGTGACCTCGCCCCTGCACCGCTTCTTTGGCATGGTGGCGGACCGCACCCACAGCTATGACTGGGGTCTCGTGATGGCGGGGCTGGCCCCGTGGATCGGCGTCATCGCGATGAAGTTTCTCTGGAAAAAAGAGCCTGCCCCCCTCACCTAGTTAGTATAGTCTCGCACCCTTCCCATGCTCACTGATTCCTCCCGACGCCGCGACTTTCCCGCCCTGGCGGACATCACTTATCTCAACACGGCGGCGGAGAGCATCCCGCCGCGTTGTGTGGGGGAGGCGATCAACACCTACTGGAACGACAAGCAGCGGGGGATGAAGGGGCGCGACGCGCACTTCGCCCAAGTGGAGGCCTGCCGCGAGATCAGCGCCCGCATGGTGGGCCTGGAGCCGGAGGAGGTGTCCTTCTGCTCCTGCAGCTCTGAGGCCTACAACCTGCTGGCCTCAGCCCTGCAACTCAAGCCCACTGACGAGGTGATCGTGACAGATCTCGATTTTCCCGCAGGGGCCACGCCCTGGCTGACCCTGCAGCCGGCTCCGAAAACGCACCTGTGGAAGGCTCGCGACGGGGTGCTGGAGGTGGCCGATCTGATTCCCCTGCTGAGTGACCGCACCCGGCTGGTGCAGGTGTCGCTGATCAGCTTCTACAATGGCTTCCGCCTGCCCTGGCGTGCCTTCTGCGATGCGGTGCGGCGCATCGCGCCTGAGGCGCTGATCTCTGTGGATGTCACCCAGGCTCTGGGGCGCGTGATGCTGGACTGTGTGGATGCAGACATCGTCATCTCCAGCACGCACAAGTGGACGCTGGGCATCCATGGCGGGTGCATCATCGGCATTCCTGCACGCAATGCCAGCCGTCTCACCACCCATGCGGGCGGGTGGTATCATCTGCGCAACGCGTTCGATGCGGACCGCTTCGAACGTGCGGACGCCAAGAGCGGGGCGGCCAGCTACTCCGTGGGCATGCCCAACTTCATTTCGCTGTATGCTTTGAATGCCTCACTGCGCTATCTCGATGACATTGGCATCGAGAACATCGTGGCGCATGCGGATCCCCTGACGTGTGAAGTGGATGCCGGATTGCGAGTCCTCGGCCTGCAGCCGCTCTGTCCCTGGCAGCCGGAGAGCCCCAGCGGCATCGTTTCATTCAAGCACCCGGAGTGCAGCATCCTGCACACGGCCCTGGAGCATGAGCACATCCACGTGATGCATCAGGCGGGGCGGATAAGGATCGCGGTGCATGGGTATAACACACAGGAGGATGTGGGGAATGTGCTGCGGGTGCTGGAGACGATTTTGAGGGTGGTTTGAAAAGACAGAAGACTGGAAGACAGAAGAGGAAAGACTTGAGGGGAGGGGTGAGTTTTTCTTTTAACCACAGAGGTCGGGGTTGGTTTGGTTCGAGGAAGGTGGTTGTTGGAGCGGGGGGGGGGATGGATGGAGATGGCAGGCTCCGCTGATGACGGTCGTGGTGGGTTGCTTATCGCGGTCGACGGCGACGAGGACGTCGCCGCTCCCAGTCGCTGACGCGGAGGGAGGGGGTGGCGTGTGAGGTCGGAAGGTGTTTGGGGTCCATCAAACTCAGCGCTCCCAGCACCTGGACGCGCAGCGTCTTTGGAGTGCGTGCGGGAACCGCCGCTTTGAGGGGTGATTGCGGGTTCGAGGAAGGTTTCGGCGGGAGCGGAGGGAATGGGCGAGGGTGTGTCTTTGGGCCGTGCGACTGAGCAATCTGAAGATTGAACTACAAACAGCTTCCGGCTTCCAGCTTCGCCGGCGCATTTGTTTCCTCGTGGTTCGAGAGTTAACTGTCCGTACAAAGCGGCGATTCTCGCCGCACTCCAAAAGACGCTGCGCGTCCAGGTGGAGGCAGTGATGGGAAGGAGCAGGTTCGTTCGGCTTGCGATGTCGGAGGACATCGGCGGCCTGAACGACTGGGACAGTCAAACTACTCCCGGAGCGCAGCGAATTCGCGAGCTAAGCCGTCAGCGAGGGTGACGGTGGGGTGCCAGCCGGTGGCGGTGCTGAAGCGGGTGATGTCCAGACGGTTGTCGTGGACGTCCCAGGCGGGGGCGAAGCGGGACTCGATGGAGACGGGAGTGCCGGTCTGGGCTCTGACGAGGGCGAGGAGGGCGGAGAGGGGCGTGGGGGTGCCGCTACCGACATTCCAGGTGCCTTCAAGGCGGTTGGCGAGGACGGCCTTGAGGGCGGTAAAGAAGTCGTCGCTGTGCAGGTAGTCCTTCACGGGGTTGTCACCCCAGCGCTGGAAGGAGGTGCCGTGGATGGCGCAGCGGGCGAGGCGGGCGATGACGCCCTGGCGGTCGTTGGGGTGCGAGGGCAGGCCGTAGAGGTTGCCGACGCGGAGGATGCACACGGGCAGGCCGGAGGCGCGGAGGAGATCCTCGGCAGCGAGCTTGCCACGGGCGTAGACGCCCAAGGGGTGCGGGGCGTCATCCTCGCAACTGCCCCGGTTCGCGGGAGCGAGGCCGTAGACGGCTCCGGTGGAGATGAAAAGGGTGAGCGGAGGCCGGGGCTCCTGCTTGAGTCGGGCGATGAGTTGGGCCAGCAGGGGGAGATCGATGGTCTCGATCTGGGCGGGGTTTTCCTCTGCACTGGCGGGGACGCAGCTCCAGGCAGCGTGGATGAGGAGATCCGCACCCAAGGGACCCGGATGCGCCAGCAAGGAGGCGAGGGAATGGACAGTGCCGTCTGGGGAGGCTTCCCGGGAATACCGCTGGAGAGCCCACTCCTCTGCCAGCGTCATCTGAATCGCCTGGCCGACACGGCCGCGGGATCCGGTAATGAATACAGAAGGGTTAAGGGGCAAGGGTAGAAAGAGGGAAAAGGGGTAAGGGAACAGGGATAAGGGGGTGCCAGAATACACCCTTGCGGGTTCCTTGAACCCAGGCAGTCGCCGTCTCTACTCCGAGATGACGGCACGGGCGAAGGACTGGATCTGGGCGGCGGCGAGGACAAGGAGGAGAGCGGCCTTGAGGAACTCGAGGCCGATGTAGGCCTTATGGTGCCAGGTGGGGTCGATAATGTTCCCGGAGAGGACTGAGGCCGTGCGTAGGTCCAGGGCGGGCATGAGGTAGTAGACCTGGGTGGCGAGGACGGCGGTGATGATGCTGAGCAGCAGGAGGCTGCCCTGCGTGCGGACGACCTTGAGCCGCAGGATGAGGAACCAGGAGAAGGCGCAGCAGATGAGTTCCACGCGGTTCAGCGCGTGGAAGACGACATGGCCGATGCTGAGGGCGTGCTTGAGCTCGATACCGGGGGCCTTGAACTTGAGGGGGGCCTCCAGGAAGCTGATGGCGCAAACAAACCCGAGCCAGAGGAGGGTGATGACGAAGGAATAGAGGGCGAAGCGGCGCATGACGGGGGCGAGTATGAATCACCTCCCCGGCTCGCGCCAGTACGCAGGCAGGTCTTTCTTGGTGGCGAGCAGGATGGCCTTGAGGTGCTCGCGCTCGCCCTCGGAAAGGTGGGCATAGACGCCGTCCCGACCCTCGTGCCCCTTCAGCACCTGCCAGAGCTGGGCGTAGAACTCGGCCTTCACCTGGGCGGGCAGGGCCTCGAAGGCCTTGGAATAGATCATGTAGCTGCACCGGTACTTGAAGAGGCGGGTGCGGAGCTGGAAGTCCTTGAGCGAGCGGCCCTCCGCACTCTCCAGCCGGTTGCGGCGGAAGGCATCCTGGAACGGGGCGGAGCCTTCCACGCCATCGTCCTGCAGGGTGTACTCGCCGACGTAGAGCATTTGTTTGAGCAGCTTCTCCGCAAGGCTGCGGATGACGCTCTGGGCGGAGCCCTGTGGTACCTCGGTGATGGGCTCACGAAAGGCCTTCTGCAAGTCCCGCTGGCGGGCCATGGCCTGCCGGGTGCCCTGGGCGGCGTCGGTGAGGACGTTGTGCACAGTGCACTGGTGCTCCAGCACCATAAGGGCGACGATGTCGCTGGAGTTCGTGAGGTAGGGGCCGGTGGAGATGAAGCCCTCCAGTGAGGTGACGTTGGCTCCTCGTTCCCGGTTGAGCAGGATGCCGTTGCCCGTCTCCCGTGCGGTGACATTGCCCATGTGGCGCTCCCTGCCATGCTGCCCGGTGACGTACCAGCCGCCCCAGCGTTCACTGAGGGGGCTCTCATGTGTGGTGACGTGGCTGCCCTCGCTGAGGATGGGCTGGCCATTGGCATCGGCAAACACGGAGCGCACGAGCAGGCCTTTCACCCCACCGGTGCGAGAACTCTCGTGGCAGCTGAGGCACTGCTCCTCTGTGGCGAGGTACGGCAAGGAGCCCTCTGCTACGGGGCGGCTGAGCGAGTAGAAGACGGGGCCTTTCTCCGGGTCCATGCCCACGAGTTCGACCATGCCACCCTGCACCCAGCCGACGTAGACCTCCTCTGAGAAATAGAGGGCGCGAGGGCGCAGCGGACCGATGAGGGCATTCTGCAGACTGGTCTTGGAGAAGACAAGGACCTGGGAGGCGATGGGCACGTCCAGCTCCTTGAGGATGGCGTGCAGGAAGGCCTTTTCATCCGCGACGGGCAGCTTCGTCTGGCCGGTGACGACGCGTTGCCAGAGCTTCGCGACGGGATCCGCCGAGGTCTTCCACGGCTCGAACGGGGTGGGATCGGTGCCGGCGAAGGCGGGAGTTGTCTGAAAAAACAGAAGAAGTAGAAGCAGCCCCACGAGGAGGGATGCCAGGGCCAGGAGAGGCTGGCTTGGTCCCGGTCTTGCTCCTGGTTCTAGTTGTGACTGATGTTGACGTTGACGCTGCCGAGCGTGGGGCTCAGGGCCAGCAGGCGCAGGATGGGCTTGCCATCCAGCACGAGGTCCTCCAGCGTGTAGTGGTCCAGCACATCCAGGAACGCATCGCGAGCCTCCCTGAACACCCCGCGCAGGCGGCAGGTGGGGGAGAGCTTGCAGAGGTCGTTGGCGGGATCGAAGCATTCGACGAGATTGAAGTGGGTCTCCGTATTACGAATCACATCCCCCACCTTGATGTCTTTGGCAGAGCGACCGAGGCGGATGCCCCCACTGCGGCCCCGGCGATTGTTGAGGTAGCCAAGTTTGCCCAGGAAATGGACGATCTTGACGAGATGGTGGTGTGAGACCCGATAGGCTTGAGTGAGTTCGCTAAGCGTCACTTTCTCATGCTCCTTGGCAGCGGCGTACATGAGCACGCGCAGGGAGTAATCGCTGAAACGGCTGAGTTCCATGTTGAGGCATAAGTTGTAATACGCAGGCAACTTTGCGCTGCTTGCGCTGACGTGGGAGCGTCCTTTGCGATGTGCCAAGCATGGATTGGGCCAAGGAGAAGGGTAAACCCGCCTGCGTGGGGCAACTTTGGCGGGGTCAGGGGTGGGGAGGGGGTGCCTTTTTGACAGGATTTACAAGATTTTTGAAGGATTAACAAGATCGGGAGAAGAGGTTTGGAGTGAGACGAGGGCGAGTGGGCTGGCAGTAATGATTTAGACAGAATTAACGGAATTTACAGAATTGGGGTGGGTAGGTTTGGGCTTCGGGACGGTAGGTGTGTCGGGCGGGAGATGGGAAGTTGTTGGGAGTACAAACTTCAGCTTGCTCAGTGGTGGGGCTGGCAGTGTCATGGGAGGTTTTTCCAGTGACCCGTCCCGCGAGGCGCATAGGCGTCAGGATAAGAAATCTCCGCGACGGAAACTTCGTCAACTCGCGTGTCCAAACACTTCCAACTGCCCCGACCAGCAGTCGAAGCTCATCCCCAACGGGGATGTGGAACAAAGACGCCATGATGGCGGGGTCAACAAGCACGGAGCCGCAGGCTTAGTGCCATACGAACTCTCGTATTCACACCCTCCATCATGAAGACCCCTTATACTTTGCACACCGTGCCTCCCTGTCACGCGGCCATTACCAAGGCT
>JBGGMQ010000662.1:0-6296 GCA_041287975.1 Verrucomicrobium sp.
AGCGGCAGCCGGATGCGCGCTCGGGATGCTGTTCGGCCGGGGTATGACCCGTAAGTCTTCGAACATTGCCTCCGTCGCGTTGCTTGCGGCCGGAGCTCTTCTGGTGGCACCCACCGTGACGGAAATCGTGTCCCGCCTGGCCAATCGCCCGACCTCCGCTCGCGGTAGCCGGAAGCGCCTGGAAGGCATCCGCAATGGTGCCGTGCCTGAGGGTTCTGACATCTACTCGATCGGCGAAGAGAACTGAGCAGCGGGGGTTCGCCCCCACTTGCAAAGTTTGTAGCGAATACTGATGGCAGAGCACTGGTGAAAGCTCAGCCCTCGCCCAGTTCATGCCGGTGAACGAGGATGAACTGGAAACGTGCGTCGAAGGCCCCCCGGTTATGCTTGCGACAGCAGGCAAGACAGGCGGTGTGCCGTCGGAAACGCTTCACCCGCTCGACGGTCGTCTGGCACACAGGACAAGCATAGACGAATTTCCGTTTCTGCTTGGTCCGCGGTAAGGGCAGAGTGTGGCGGGCACTCTCATCTGGGATGCCCAAGTCGGCGCACGCTTTGCGCCACTCCCACCCATGAGGCTCAATCTTCCGACGCCCTGCACGAGCGTAGGCGATCAGGTGCGCCAGTTCATGCTTCAAGGTCCGGTCAACCTGCCCCTCAAATTCGACCAGCCGGGGATTCAACTCCACCAGCCACTGGGGCCAGCGGGCGTATCCCGCCGTACTCCGCAGTTTGGCATTCCACACGACCTGCACTTTCTCAGCACCTTCGGGCAGCCCCAGAGAAATGAGCCACGCTTTGGACTGGGACTCCAGCGTCCGATCACGGCCTCGCAACCCTTTGGCGGCGGGATCCGTCTCCAACGACGCTGTCGTATCGGCTGGGTTCAAATCAAGCTCGGTCGGCTCCTCGCATTCCTCTTCCATATTCCGCAGTGACTCCGGGGCTGACGAGCTCTGAGGCGTCAGCTTTTCCAAAAACTCAAACCACATCTGCCGCTGGGCGGTCCGGAGGATCATGCTGGCCCAAGGGTAGCACAATCTGGCCCAATGCAAGCCCGCCCCATGTGACTGAATGGTGATAAATCACAGACCAATATCAGGACGGTCGTCAGGAGACATTTTCCGTTTCCGGGAATTTTTGTCGTGAGTGCGCTGAACCTGCTCACCCCGCACAAGAAGAGTGTCTGCGGCAACGCTTTTCATGAGGAACACATTCGCTCCGATGGTGCTGCGGGCTCCGATCACGGTATCCCCACCCAGGATGATGGCGTTGGGGTAAATGGTGACATTGTCTTCCACATCGGGGTGACGCTTGATCCCTTTGACGAGATTGCCTTCCTCATCCTTCTGGAAACTACGCGCCCCGAGGGTGACGCCGTGGTACAACTTTACATTCGAGCCGATGACGCAAGTCTCACCGATGACCACGCCCGTGCCGTGATCGATGAAGAAGTGCGAGCCAATCTGCGCCCCTGGGTGGATGTCAATGCCCGTCTTGCTGTGGACCCACTCCGTCATCATCCGTGGAATGAGGGGCACCTGCTCAGTATAAAGGATGTGGGCCAGACGCTGGATGGCGATGGCCTCCAGCCCCGGATAGGCGAGGATGATCTCGTCGTAACTGCGCGCAGCGGGATCTCCCACATAGGCTGCCTCCACATCCGTCTGCAAAAGACGGCGGACGACGGGAAAGTAGCGGATGAACTTGCAGGTGAGCTGGTGGGCCCGGCTTTGGTTGCCGTTGCTGCTGGGATTTGCCAGACGCAGACTGTGCTCCACTTCGGCCGTGAGCCGATCATGGACCGATTTTACCAATTCGTTGGTCAGGATGGGCAGCTCGGAGGTAGCCACAGCCTCCTCCGCGAAGAATCCCGGAAACATCAGTTGAAGCAGGTCCTCACACAAGGACGCGATCACCCGCTTGGAGGGCAAATTCGCACAGTCGAGGTGATTGATACCGCCTACTTCCTGATATGACTTGAGCAATCCACTAACAAGATCTTCCTGCTGGCAATCCATGGGAAGGGAACAAAGAGCGGGCAAATCCCCAAAAGTCAAAGTAAGTTCCACTGAGCTCAAGCTACGAACTTGCCGGGATTCAGGATGCCAAGGGGGTCTAAAGCTGCTTTCAGCCTGCGATGCACCTCCAGTGCACCAGGCCCAATCGCCTCTGGGAACCACCGTTTCTTGGCGATGCCAATGCCATGCTCGCCGGTGATCGCCCCGCCGAGGGCGAGGACTTGATGAAAGAGGCGGTCAAGAGCGACCTCGGCCTTCTCCCGCTGCACGGGATCGTCCATATCCGGCACCATGATATTCACATGGATGTTGCCGTCTCCAGCATGGCCAAAGCACGCCACAGGGAACCCGCTTTCCTCCTGGAGCACACTGGCGAAATTCACGAGTTCCACCAAGCGGCCTCGCGGCACGACGATGTCCTCATTCAACTTGATCAGTCCCGTCGCCCGCAGGCTGTACGAGAACTCACGCCGGAGAGTCCAGAATTTCTCGCACTCCGCATCGCCCACAGCGGAGCTGATGGAGACAGCGCCAAGGCCTTCCAAGAGAGCCTGCAAAGCCTGGAGTTCCAGAGGCACCGTGTTTTCCTGGCCATCAACCTCCACCAGCAGGTGTGCTTCGCCATCTGGCACGGAGTCGCCCACGTAGTTACGGGCCGCCTGAAGGGTGAACTTGTCCGTGATTTCCAGTGCGGAAGGAAGGTGCCCACTGCCGAGAATTCGCTGCACAGCGAATGCAGCATCGGCGAAGGAGGAGAAGCCTACCGATAGCATGGCCCGCAAAGGAGGATGCGGGATCAGGCGGAGGGTCGCCTCTGTCACGACACCGAGGAGTCCCTCACTGCCGGTGAAAAGACCCACAAGATCGAACCCAGTCTTGTTCTTGTGACAGCGGCCACCGGCCCGGAGGATGGTGCCGTCAGGAATCACTGCCTCAAGCCCGAGCACGTAGGGCCGGGTGACGCCATATTTCAAACAGCGTGGACCGCCGGCGTTCGTAGAGATGTTGCCTCCCAGGGAGCATTCTTTCAGGCTGGCGGGATCAGGGGGGTAGAACCAACCGCGATCCTTCACAGCCTTTTGCAGATCTCCCGTGATCACGCCTGGCTGCACCACGGCCACGCCATCCGCTTCATTGATCTCCAGGATCTTGTTCATGCGCGCCAGGGAGAGGGCGATGCCCCCCTTGAGCGGGACGCAGCCGCCGACGTAACCCACTCCTGAACCACGGGGCGTAACCGGAATGCGACGCTCAGAGGCGAACCGGAAAACGGCACTGACTTGCTCAGTGCTCTCGGCGAAGACCACCGCATCCGGCCGAGCAGCGGCGAACCACTTGTCCGTGCTGTGCACTTGAAGGACCGGCTCTTCAACGGAGACACAGCCCGGGCCGAGAAGTGAGGTAAGTTCTGAAACGTAGGAGCCAGAGGAGGACATGGGAGGGGAACATTCCCACACCAAGGCACAAAGGCACGAGGATTTGTCAGACTGGAGACGTGAAAAACCGTGGCACGAACACCAAAGCCCCCACCGCTGCCGCTACCAGGGCGGCGACCAGTACCGCACCTGCCGCCACATCTTTGGCCAGACCAATGAGCGGGTGGGGCTCCTGCGTCACCGCATTGCAGGCGATTTCCAGAGCGGTGTTGAACACCTCTGCCACCCAGACCAACCCGATGGCCAGCAGCAGTGCCAACCATTCCAGACGGCCTACTTTCAACCACACTCCCAAGCCCACCACGCCCAACGTGAGCAACAGATGCCACTTTGCATGCCGTTGGGTCTTGAGCACATGGACCAGACCATGCCAGGCGTGGCGGAAGACTGGCGGCGTCAGTTTCATGCTTCGGGCGGCGTCACATTGACGGGCTTCCGACGGGAGTCGAAGAAATACAAGATGACCCCAATGACGAGGGTGGCTGCGCCCCAGGCCGTTTCTACAGGCTGACGAATCAGCAGGGAGATCAACATCCAGCCCACCACCACGGTGAACAAGATGGGCGGCAGCGGATAGAGCGGCACCTTGAACGGACGCTCCATTCCCGGTTGCCGCCACCGCAACCAAGGCACCGCCAGAATGCAAAGAAGCGAGCAGGCCAGGAGGAGGGTTTCAATGTACAACAGCAGCTGTTCGAAGGTGCCTGTGATCATCAGGATTAAAACCACAGCGGTGATCACCAACACCGCCAGCCAGGGTGCTCCGAGACGGTTTGTCTTGTCCATGGGGCGCAAGAAGCTGCGATCCTGCCCCATGACGCGCAGCACCCGAGTACCGGCGAAAAGCATGGCGCTGACGTGCGCCACCAATCCAAAGGCGATGAGCCCCCCCATGGCATCGCCGCCGCGCAAACCAAAAATGGAACGCGCCGCCACAAGAGCACTCTGCATTTTACCGCTCATCTCTGACCACGGGGTGCCTACGAGAAACACCGCGTTTAACATTACATACAGCACGGTCACCAAGCTGGTCCCCAGCACGAGGGCCAGCGGCAGATTGCGTGCTGGATTTTTGATCTCGCCAGCAATGTAGGATGCCGCATTCCACCCGGCATAGGCATACATGACATAAACCAGGGAGACAGCATAGGGCTTGCTCAGGAAGTAGGCTCCGTCACCCGACTTGGGCTGCAAAACACTCCAGTCCCCCTGCCCGATCCAGCAGGCTCCCGTGATGAAGGCGATGACAAGGGCGACCTTGAGAAAGGTGAATCCCAACTGAAAACGCTCAATCCATTTCAGGTGACAAAGCTGGATGGTCATGATCGCCAGCACCAAACCTACGGCGAGGACAGTCTGGTGAATCGAGGGCACCAGTTCACTTGCATAGCTGCCGAAGAGTTTGGCCGCAGCAGCAATGGGCGCGGCGAAACCCGCAGTGAGTGAGACCCAGCCGGCGAGAAAGCCAATCAGCGGATGGTAGGCCCGGGAGAGCAAGTGGTACTCCCCTCCAGATCGGGGCATCATGGCCCCCAATTCCGCATAACAAAAGGCACCACACAAAGAAACCACGCCCCCGATCAGCCAGAGGACAAGGATAGGAAAGCCGGCGGGGATGTCCTTGAGCTGGAATCCGACGCTGGTGAAAACACCGGTGCCCACCATGCTGGCCACGACGATGGCAGTGGCGGCGGTCAGGGAGAGACGGGCGGGTGGCATCACCGCGTAGTAGCATCGTCAGGCCAGACGTGCCAGCAGAAGCACGGTTTTGCACTTCCCCTTGTCACGTTCTCTGCTAGTCTCGCGCCCGATGCGTCTCAGCGTACCTCTCCTTGTCCGTGCCATCTTGATCACCGGCACTGCGCTCGTTCTGATCCAGTGCGGCAGTTCCAAAGCCACCACCAAACGCCGTGGTGGTGAAACCAGGGTTATCCGGGCCGAGCCAGTCTCGACCACGCCGCTCTACCCCACCCCAGCCGCACTGAATGTGCCGGTGGAAGCTGCAGGCATCAACGACACGGCCCGCTTCCTGGCGGGCATGCCAGCCATCTCCGGACGCGACACCTTTGGATCCCTTCGCGAGACGGCGGCGTGGAAAAATCACTCCTTGCGTATGAACTCGCTGTGGCGGGACTTTGAATGGCGGCATGGACGGCCCGTGAGCCAGTGGGCTCATTCGGAGATCTCTGATCTTCAGAAATCGCCCGCTGTCTTTTACCCGTTCAGCGGTCCCGACTTCCTTTTCGCCAACGTCTTTTTTCCCTACTCAGAAACCTATCTCCTGTGCGGTCTTGAACCCTGTGATCCCCTGCCCGACATGCGCAGCCTGACGGAGGCGGACATCGACAACGGCCTGGACGCCCTATGGTCCTCGCTCGATACCGTCCTGCAATTCTCCTACTTCATCACGAAAGAGATGCGACAGGATTTCCAGTCTTCCCGGTTCCGTGGCGTTCTTCCCGTCTTCCTCGTTTTCATGGCCCGCACAGGCCACGTCGTGGAGTCGATCGATGCGGTGCGACTGGATGACAATGGCAATCCCCAGGTGTTCGCTGCGACGCAGAACACGGTGCCGGGGCTGCTTATTCGCCTCACTGGCCCCCAAGGACCGAAGCGGGTCTTCTACTTCACGCAGAACCTTTCTAATGACGCCTGCAAAGCCAATGGGGCTTTCCTGCGCTTCTCCACCAGTCTGGGACAGCCCGTCGCACTGGCCAAGAGCGCCTCCTATTTGATGCACGAGTCCTATTTCTCCAATGTCCGCAATCACATCCTCGTGCAATGTCGGGGACTGGTGCAAGACCCCAGCGGCGTGCCGTATCGGAACTTGGTGGAGCGC
>JBGGMQ010000663.1:0-2535 GCA_041287975.1 Verrucomicrobium sp.
GAGCGACTGGTTGAAGAGCAGCAACGACAAAATGGCAAACGGCAGCGTGAGCGGCAGGGCCAGCAGAATCGTGAAGGGGTGCAGCCAGGACTCAAACTGGGCCGCCAGAATGAGGTACATGAAGATGAAGGCCATGCCGAATGCGGTGACAAAGGCAATGCCCGCTTTCTTCAACTCCTTGGATCGACCTGTAGGCCCTACTTCATAATCCGCAGGCAGGTTCTGCTTCTTTACAATCGTTTCAATGGCGTCCGCGATCTGACTCTCCCCCACCCCGGGCGCGGGGTTGGCCATGATGGTCACCTGACGACGACGATCTGCACGGTTGATCTCGGCCGGGCCATCGCGGGCCTCAAAGCTGACCACGTTCGAGAGCGGCACGGTGCCTCCTTTGCTGGAGGGCACCGCCAGCAGGCTTAACGCTTCCTGGCTGTTGCGATACGGCTCCTCTGAGCGCAGGTGGATGTCATACTGCTCGCCTCCTTCATTGTAGGTCGTCACATCTGCACCGCCCACCAGCAGTCGCAGAGTCGCGGACAGATCCGCAATGTTCACCCCGAGCTGGCCCGCCTTGGCGCGGTCCACGGTCGCCACGATCTCCGGCTTGCCACTTACGAGTGTCGAGTCCACGTCACGGATGCCTTCGATCTTGGGGATCTCTTTCAAGGCCGCTTCCGCTGCCGCATTGATGCGGTCCAAGTCCGATCCCGCGATGATGTACTGTACCGTGGCACTGGATTGACCCGTACTGAAGGGCGGCACCTGCAGCACGGTCATGCGCAGCTCCTTGGGATACTTGGTCACGATCTCCTGACGCACGCGGTCCATGATCTGCTCCTGGCTCTCCGGGCGCAACGCAGGATCTATCAGGCGCACGTAGATGCCCGCTTTGTTCGGGATGCGCTGGTCATTATCGCCGATGGTCAGAAGCGTGTACTCCACCCCGGGGATGCTGCGAATGTCGCGGGCGACGCGTTCACCCACAATGTCTGTAGCAGCCAGCGTAGTGCCTTCCGCAGTACGCAGGTTCACGAGGAACTCAGCCTCTTCCGCCGGTGGCAGCAGCGCCTTTTGCACCTTCTTCATCATGGGCCCGACAGAGTACAGTGCCCCGGCACAAGCCAGCACCACGATCCAGCGATGCCGCATGGAGATCCGCAGCAAGGTCATGTAAAGCGCCTCCAGCGGACGGTAAAAGATGTTCACCAGATAGGTCATGCCGCGCTCGATGAAGTTCGGCTTGGTGATCTTCAGCATGCGGGCCGACATGCTCGGGGCGAGCGTGAAACTCACCAGCAGGGACACGGCAATGGCAAAGGCCATGGTCAGACCAAAGCTGCTCAGGAACTTGCCCACAATCCCACTCAGGAACGCCACGGGGATGAACACAGCCAGCAGCGAGAGCGTGGTCGCCATCACGGCCAGACCGATTTCTTTCGTACCGTTGATCGCGGCATCGAAGGGATTCTCCTTCTTCTCCTCAATGTGCCGGAAGATGTTCTCCACCACGATGATGGCATCATCGATCACAATGCCCACCGCCAGGGCCAGTGCCACGAGGCTGATGGAATTCAAGGTCACATTCCCCACCCACATGACCCCAAAGCTCGCAATGATGGAAGTCGGAATGGCCAGGGCGGAGATGAGCGTCGCACGTCCGTTCCCCAGGAAGAACAAGACAATCAGCGCCGCAAAGATCGAACCCAGGACCAAGTGCTCCTTCACCGCCCCGGTGCTGGTGCGAATGATGAGGGAGTTGTCCCGCACAATGTCCACGTTGTACCCCTCGGGAATGGTCTGGCGGATCTCCTGAAGACGCTCTTTCACGGCATCCACCACGGCGATGGTGTTCTCCCCCGACTGCTTGCGGATCGAGAGCGTCACTGCAGGCTGGCCATTGCGACGCGCCACCGTTTGCAGGTCTTCGGCGCCGTCTTCCACGCGGGCCACATCAGAAAGCCTCACCAGGCCTCCGTCTTTTTCCCGGATCACCAGACGGCCAATGTCATCTACGCTCTGTGCCTTGCCCAGCACTCGCAACCCAGCCTCGGTGCCGTTGCCTTTCACATTGCCGCTGGGGATCTGCACGTTCTGCTGTTTTAGAGCACGCTCCACGTCAACTGCGGTGAGGTCAAAGGCGCGCAGGCGCACCGGATCCATCCACAAATTGATCTGTCGTTTCCTCGCTCCGAGCAAAGTCACCTGCCCCACCCCGGCCACACTCTCCAGCTGGCGGCGCACCACCTTGTCAGCGAGCTCGCTGATGTCGCGTACGGGTTTGTCCGCCATCAATGAGATGCTCATGATGGGCTCCGCATCCGGGTCGAGCTTCTCGACAATCGGGGTGTCCACATCCTCCGGCAGATCCGACAGAATGCGGTTCACGCGGTCCCGCACTTCCTGCGCGGCCACGTCCACCTTCTTGTCCAGATTGAAAGCCACGAGCACCTGCGAGATGCCCTCCGTCGATACAGAGCGCAGCTCATCAATGCCGCTCACTGTATTGACGGCTTCTTCAATCTTGTCCGTGATTTC
>JBGGMQ010000664.1:0-11141 GCA_041287975.1 Verrucomicrobium sp.
CCGGCGGTGGTCGCCCCCGTCAGAGGCGAGCTTTTCCACCTCATGGCCAATGGCCTCCAGGACGTCTTCTTCCAGGGGCAGATGCTCCTTCTTCTTCTCCCGCCGGTAGGACAGGATCTGGTGAAACGCCACCTTGCGAGCCCACGCCAGAAAGTTGGTTCCGCTTTCGAACTGGGAGAAACTCCGCCACATCAACATTTTCGTCTGCTGCAGGATGTCGTCGGCATCTGCGCTGGAGGGCACAAGGCTGTACACATACACCCCCAAGGCCCGGTCATGCTGGGTCAGTAGCGTCAGAAATTCGGTGGTACGGTCTTGTTCAGGGAGGTCCATGAGATGGCCGACGGGTGAACGAAAAAGGCAGAAACTTGATGATGACAGAAGACTAAGGCTGATGACCGGTAAGGATTGGACAGGAAGTGCGACTTTTCTAAAAAAAGAAAAGCCGTTGCCGTGCTGCCGCAGTAGCCCGGTTGAGTGTTTTCCGTGCTATGGTGCAGCCTTGCATCGCGTAGTGCTGCATGATGCCTCTCTTGCCCGTACTCCGACTGCTGCTTCCAGCATGCCTCGCGCTCGGATGCATGGCGACGACAGCTGAGGCCGCAGAACCGGCATTCTACAAGTCCAAGATCCGGCCCCTTCTGGAGACCCACTGCATCAAGTGCCACGGAGCGGAGAAGCAGAAGAGCAACCTCAGGCTGGACTCCCTGAAGGCCATGTTGGAAGGGGGGGACGGCGGCCAGGCTGTCGTGCCGGAGGATCTGGAAAGTTCGCGCCTCATCCTCGCCGTGAGCTATGACGATGCCGACCTGCAAATGCCGCCGGATGGCAAATTGGACGAGGGGCAAATCGCAGAGCTGAAAAAGTGGATTGAGCAAGGGTCCCCTGGCGAATGAGCGGCGGAATTAGTTTTTAAATATACAACTTACGTTGCGCTAAATATTTTAGAAATATAAAATATCAATTGCAAAAACCCTCAGGATTTGATAATTTCGCGCCGTGCTATAAAACCAAACCGGAGGGGTCTCATCGCCATGTTTTGCCAGCTTTTCAAACGGCGCGTTAGGGCACATGGAGAGAGGTTGATGCATTTCCTCCTGCCGCAAGGTTTTGCGGGTGAGGTTTTCCTTTGTGGGGCTGCTTTCAAGCCCCTGCTGAAAAAAGGACTTTCAGTCCATGATGTGGACCTCTGGGTCCGCACGGTGAAGGATCGGGCAATGCTGTGCAGAGCCCTTTTGGAGCGCGGTGCGACGCGTCTGCCAGATGCAGTGCACCCCCACGCCTTGAAATTTCGTCTTGAGGGTCACCTCATAGAGGTGACTTGCAATGGTGTTGAAGGGGGCAGCCTGTCGGATGTCGTCCAGGCTTACGAGCTGGCCATCCTCAGCATGGGCATTCACTACCAGAACGGGGAGATCGTGGACACCTGCGTCAGTGACGAGTGCTGGGATGCTGTCTGGCACCGGAAGGTGAAAGTTTCCTCGGCCTACATTTGCTACCTTGCCATGTTCAAGCCGCCCTGTCTGATCCGGACCCTGCACCGCATGGGGCAGGAGGCCGCCGAGCTCGGCTTCGATGTCGACGGCGATGAGGAGCACCGGCTCTGGGGGATTTACTGGCAGGACTATTCTGAGGAAGAGCGGAAGCTGGCCATGGACCTCTATTTCGAGACCACCGTCAGCCACAAGACCCAGCACCATTATCATGTGGTGCGCCGTGCCACCATCTGCCTGGTGAAGCCGGCGCAGCAGACCGCAGCGGCAGCACAGGCTGCTTTGGTCACAAGCCCCGCCAGCACTGTGCTCCCAGCCATCAAGTCGCAGCAAATGCGGCCCAGGGTGGCTTGATCAGGGGCAGGGGTGAGTTCGTTCGTTGTTGTTGTTGTGAACGTCGACGGAACCGACGCAGGCTTGTCAGGGGAAGCCGTGTCAATGGCGCAGCGGACCTCGCATTACAACGCGCTGAACATCTCGAACCTGAGGTGTTCAATGGCCGCGCAGACTTCAGCCTGCTGATGATCGACGGGCGACGTTCGCTGCCGACATGGATGTCGGCGCACCCAGCGGCTTGTCAGAGGAGATGAAGGGTGTGCAAAGGACTTCCGACGTCCTGCTCGGGAAGTACGCCCTCGCTGGCGACAGCTCTGGGAGCGCTGCCGTCCCGTGGGCTGGCGAACGTCCCCCGGACGCCTGAGCAGACTGAAGTCTGCGCTCCAAGTGAAGGCGCAAAAGGAGATGAATTTGGGGCTTGGAAAGTTGAGAGTCACCCTACTGGCAGCACACATACTCATCGATCTCCACCACGTCCGTCCTGCCTAACACACTCTCCACATCTCCTGAACACAGGAGCTGCCCCACTCCGTCTCGCACGCCGATGAAGGCGAGGTTGTCCGCCACCTTGCGGGCCTGCCGGAGGTTGTGGGTCACGAGGACGATGGTGTGATTCACCTTGAGACGCTGCACCAGCGTCTCGATGGCTTCCGTGCTGCGAGGGTCCAGCGCGCTGGTGGGTTCATCCATGAGGATGACTTCCGGTTTGGTCGCCAGGGCACGTGCCAGGCAGAGACGTTGTTGCTGGCCCACAGAAAGCTTGGCCGCAGGGGTTTTCAGCCGGTCCTTCACCTCGTTCCACAGGGCAGCCTCTTGCAGCGCGGCCTCAGTGAGCGCGGACTGCTCTGCTTTCGAAAGGCGTTGGAGCCGTCGGGCACCAAAGAGCACGTTCTCGGCAATGCTGACCGGGAACACCACCGGCTGCTGGAAAATCATCCCCATGCGCGCCCTCAGCGCATTCGGGTCGGTGCCTGGGGCATAAATGGAGGAACCATGGAGTTTCACGTCTCCTGTGACCTTGATTCCAGGAACCAAGTCCGTCATGCGGTTCAGCGCACGCAGCAAAGTACTCTTTCCCGCCCCCGAGGGGCCGATGAGACCGAAGACTTCCTTTTCGGGAATGGACAGCGTGAGGTCTCGTACCAACGGACGGTTGCCGGCGGTGACGGAGAGACGGGAGACTTCGACGATGGGGGAACGACTATCCATGATGGGCTTCCTCGTGAGTTTTCAACCGCGAGGGCAGGGCCACCAGGCTGAGAATGAATACCAAGCCTAGAAGAACCAAAGCAGACCCCCAGAGTTTGGAGCCCACGCCAGGGTCAAAGGAGTCCTGGGCGAGAATGAAGATGTGATAGGGGAGAGAAAGCACGGGGCTCTCTTTGATGGCGGAGGGCATTGTGGCTCCGGCAAAAATTGTGGCCGTAAACATGATCGGTGCCACCTCTCCCGCGGCTCGAGCAAGACCAAGCAGACTGCCGGTAAGCAGACCGCCCCAGGCCTGTGGCAGCAGCACGGACCAGATGATCTGGCTTTGGTTCAAGCCCAAACCTGCGGCGGCCTCGACGTACTTGGATGGAATAGCCTTGATGCGCTCCATGAGCGCGACGGTCACCGTTGGCAGAATCACCATGGCCAGGATGAGTCCCCCTGCGAGCCAGGACTTGCCCCAGCCACACCACTGGACAAACACAATGAAGCCAAAGAGGCCGAACACAATACTCGGCACGCCATTCACGGCATAAAGGCCCGTCCGGAGAATGCGTCGGGAGGTTTCACTGCGAAGCCAGACGCGCTCCAAAAGCGACAAGGCAATTGCAATCGGTGCTGCGACAACAATGGCTGTGGCCAGCAAGATCAGCGTGCCGATCAGGTTCCAGAAGATACCGCCTGCAGCCCCGACTAAACGGATCTGTTCCGTCAGAAAACCCCATGACAAGGCAGGTCCGCCTTTTTGGGCAATGATGCAGACTAGGCCGAGCAGCAATCCTACCGCAATGAGGGCGCAGGTACAGGTGACGACGGCCGCGAAGATGTCGATCGCTTTACGCATCGGATCGTTTGGAAAAAGCCGTGCCCACGATGGCGGCGGCACCGGTTATGACAAGGAGGATGAGGCCTAAGCCAACCATAGCCCCCCAGTGAATGGAGTCGCCGTAGGCAATGTTGGTTTCAGAACTGACCAGCTTGCTCGTGATCGTCTGACCGGATTCCAGGACGCTGCGCCATGAAAACCAGGTCTCTGGGAGATTGTTGTCCTGGCGCCCGACAACAAGGAATACCGCCGTGGTCTCGCCCATGGCGCGACCCAACGCGAGCAGGACAGATGCCACCAGACCGCGACGTGCCTGTGGCAGCACCACACCCACGAGTGCCTCTGCATGGGTCAGGCCCAAGCCTCTGGCTGCGAGGCGCTG
This sequence comes from Verrucomicrobium sp., assembly GCA_041287975.1. Classification (GTDB taxonomy): domain Bacteria; phylum Verrucomicrobiota; class Verrucomicrobiia; order Verrucomicrobiales; family Verrucomicrobiaceae; genus Verrucomicrobium. The sequence continues at coordinate 4,247 of JBGGMQ010000664.1, forward strand.
GGCGGAGGGAATGGCACGCAGAGCGTCATCACTGAGGGTGACCACCGTTGGCAAAATCATCACGGCCAGTAGAATCCCAGCAGTCAGCAGGGTGTCCCCGCTCAGAGGCTCAAAGGCCTCGAAGAAATCGTAAACCCAGTCCCGCAAAAACAAAATGCCAAGCAATCCGTAAACGACGCCGGGCACGCCAGCCAGCAGTTCGATCAGCACCTTCACGACCAGCCGCAGGCCGCGAGGGAGGTACTCTGAGATGAAGATGGCTGCTCCCCAGCCAATGGGGACAGCCAGTACCAAGGCGATGAAGGACACACAGACCGTGCCGTACACCATGGCCACTACACCAAATTCATGCTGTCGGAAGAACCACTTCTTGCCGGTGAGATAGTGCCAGCCTTCGTGCTGCCACACGGGTACGCTCTGCCAGACAAACAGCCCTAGCAACAGCGTCAGGGTGAGGACGGCCACCCCGCTGAAGATCCAACTCAGTACTCGTGTCATGAAAGCGCATGCCCGACGTCCTTCGTTGGCCGGAGGAGCGTAGGGTCGTTGAAGGCAACACCTTACTCTGGAATGGAGCCCACGGCTTTCAAATTCAAATAGCCGTGCTTGGGCAGCAGAGCCTGACCGCGTTCGGTGAGAAGGAAGTCCAGCATCGTCTTGGCGGAACCAGTGACAGGTCCGTTGGAAAGCACCGTCAGAGGGCGGCTCAGCGGATAGGACTTGTTGGCGATGTTTTCGTTCGTTGGCTCGACTTTTTTGCCGTCGTCCGTCGTGAGAGCCACCGCGAACACCTTCTGGCCATCGGCCCAGGAGGAAGACAGCTGGGACATGGCGCCACGTGTGGAGGCGACTTTGTTGCGGGTCTCTTCGTTGCCGCCCACTTCGGGGAAGCTCACCTGCGGAGCCGACTTCGGGCTACCGTACACCCAGTGGACGAAGACTTCCCAAGTGCCGCGGCCGGGCTCTTTGTTGAAGAAGACAATGCGCTGGGACTTGGTGCCGCCCACGTCCTTCCAGTTGGTGACCTTGCTTTCGTAGATGTCCTTGAGCTGCTGCTTGCTCAGGCTGCGAATGCCGTTCTCCCAAACATCCTTGGAGACAATGATCGCCACTGCGTCCACACCGATGGTGTTTTCCACGAAGTTCACTTTGGGATATTTAACGCGATCGTCGGCACTGATGTGCTTGGAGATCATGCCTAGCTGCACCAGACCGTCACCCAGCATCGAGATGCCGCCCGCGCTGCCGCCTTGGGTGTCCACCTGGATATCCAGCCTGTTCTCCGCACGAAGTATTTCAGCCGCCTCCGCCACCACCAAATTGACGGTGGTAGAGCCGTTGATCTTGAGCGTGTCGGCAACCGTCGGGGACAGCGCACCGCCAGCAAGGGCGAAGAGGAGAGTCAGGATGCTTGCTTTCATGAGTGCGCAGTTGTGCATATGTTCACGCCGCAGTGCAAGCGGAAAGGCGGATCGGCCTTGCGACTATTTCGGCTGTTTGTCGAAGCGGAAGGTGCAGCACCCCAGATCCAGGACGTTGTCGTTCTTGGAAAGGTGGGAGTGAAAATCTTCAGCCAGGGAGTAGAGGCGCTGCTGCCCGTTTTTCTTGGTTTCCAGCAGACCCGCTTCCCTCAACACCCGGAGGTGCTTGGAAACATTGTACTGCGTGACTCCCAGTTCCTCGGAGATTTCATTCACGCTGCGCTCCTTTTCCAGGAGCATCTGCACGATGCGAATGCGATTCTCCTCGCCCAGGGCTTTTAGTGCGTGGATGCATTCGAAAATCTTCACAGATCTACTGATAGCCATTTCACCGCAGGGATTCAAGAGGGAACAACCCCATTAGAACTTCAATGTCATACGCACTCCATACTCCCTGGGGGCACCGACCGCCCTAGCTTGCAGGGTGGTGTTGATATTGGTGTAGTATTCCTCACCTGCCAGATTGGTACCATAGAGAGTGAGTGTGAGCGGGCCTTTCCGCCACCCGACTGCGGCGTTGAGCGTACCATACGCATCTTGCGAAAACTCGGGGCGATTGCGGTCATCATAGCTCGTGTTGCCCGTGTACAGGTACTCGGCCCGGAAGAACAGCCCGCAGTCGAAATGCAGATCAGCGGCGATCACGGCGTCCCACTGGGGCACGTAGGGGATGCGGTTTCCGTTCAAAGATGCACCCGTCACCGGGTCCGAGTAGTCGGTGAAAGTGGCATGGGTGTAGCCCAGCGAGCCTGACAGATCCAGATACTGGCAGGTGCGCCACCGCGTTTCAAACTCGGCTCCGTAAGTCACCGCTTCATCCGCGTTTAGCACGATGTAGTCGACCAGGGACAGGCCTCGCTCATACTGGTAGTCCGTAATGCGGTTGTAGTAGCCGGCAAGGTTTACAGCCAAATCCTCCTCGAACCACAGGGTTTTCAATCCCACTTCCGACGCCCAGCACTTTTCCGGATCGAACTCGAAAAGCCGCGCATCGTCCGCGTAGGCACTGTAGCCGCCCGGTTTGGAGGCAAAGCTCGATTTCACATACGCCAGGACACGGGGACTTGCTTTCCAGTCGAGACCTAGGGTGGGCGTCACATGCACCCACTCGTTCTCCGCCTGGAGGGGCGTCGCTTGGTCATGGACTTGGCTCTGCATGCGAAATGCCTCAGGAGTGGGGATGGGAATGATCAACTGCCGCCGCAGGGGGAATGGCAGATTCACAATGAGAGGAGCCACCGGCTCCACGGTGGTCAACGTGTCCACATCGGAGTCAGTTGTCCTCTCCCGGTCGATCTCACGTCGCACCCAATCCACCCGGGCCCCGGCGTGCAGCGTGAAAGGTTCCCATCCCGACCAGCTGCCTCCGGCAAAAAGGGCCGCCGACTCCTCATCCAAACGGTGGGAGGTCAGTTGGGTCGTGTTGATCTCAGAATCGGAGACGGCCACAATTTCCACGGTGGGCAGGGCAAGGCGCCCCAGCCTGGGCACGGTGATGCTGAGCGAAAGGGGGGTAACGGTGATGTCGCGCCGCTCGGATCTCAGAGTGCGGAGATTGTCGGCGGTGATCTCACCCGTACTGCCAAAGGCCCCTACACTCCATTGGAAGGGGGAACTCGCATCGTTGCTTTCCCAGCGTATTTCCTGGCTCCAGGTTTCCTGCTCGCCGTTCACGTTGAATGTGGCATCTGGCGCGGGCTGATAGTCGGCGTCCAGACTCAGGGGGGACATCAGCCAGCGCCGACGGGACGTCACGCTGAGAAATTTCCAGGAGTCGGACTCATAGGAGATCCGCAGGGCCTGCTGGTCCGTGTCCCGGTTCTGGCGGCCTTCGAATCCGGAGCGTACTTCATAGAACCCATCCCGGAGCTTCGACGTCAGGCGGGGTGCGCCGTCCCGGTCATTGTCCAGGCTGGCTGTCAGGTTCACCTCCCAGCCCGGTGCTGGGCGCAGATAGAGCCCGCCATACACGCCCCAGTGCTCTTCGTCGTCCACGCGATTTCCCGTGTCGGGATTCTTCAAGTAGCCTTCTCTGGAGTCATAGCCTCCTCCAAGGCGGAAGAAAAGGAGGTCCTTCACCAGCGGACCCGTGACCCACCCCCTGGCTTCCAGGAAGTCAAAAGAGCCTGCGGCGGTGCTTATCTCGCCTTCCAGCGTGTTTTGAGGCTTGTGTGTGGTGATGTTGACGAGGCCTCCATAGGCGTTGGATCCCACCGCATAGGGTTGAGGCCCTCGCAATACCTCCACGGTTTCAATTCCTGGAATGTCCCGACCGAATGAAAAGGCCTGCGATATCGGCACATCGTCCACGTACATGGCGACGGGAGGCGTGCCGAAAAATACCGTGTTGGTCAGCCCTCGCACGGTCATCACATCGCCAAAGGACCCCGATCCGCTGTCGGAAGTGCTGAAGTTGGGCACCCTTCGCGCCAAATCGACGGGCGAAGCAACGTCAAAAACAGCAATATCATCGTTGGTGAGAACCGTCTGAGAAACCGGGGACAAGGACTGCTCCGGAGACATCTGGCCGGTGACAGTCACCTCAGGTTGCAGAAGAATTCCTGGCATTCCTGGCGATTGAGAATGAGCCATCAGAGGGAGAGCGAGCACAAGCGCCGTCGCGAATGAGCTTCCTGAAATAGGACGTGCAGGTTGGGGCATAACCTCGAAAAGTAGGGCGTGAGACTGCGGCTCCCTTTGAGAATGGCAAGTCACTTCGCGGTTCTTTTTTGCGAATTGTGTGCCAAATGAATTGCATATCTGAACCGTTCTACCGTCTGCTTGTATTTCAAAAATGACGAATCCTGCTTTGCGGCGGAGCCGTTTTATTATCTTGCGCTGTCAGGAAGACTCGGTACAATCCGCGCCACTTTTTTCAGTGGGACATGTCATTGATATGGAACCTGAAAAAGTGCCGGCTTCCGGCTTGCGCACTCAACATCCTCACTGCCATGGCCACGAAACCTTCGAAAAACACTGCGGCATCTGAAAAGGCGGGCTCCAAGGCCCAACCTGAACCTGCTCTCGCAAAAAAATCCAAGGCCGACGGCGCTAGTGCGTCGTCAGACAAAAAGTCTGCGGATTCAAAGAAGGTGGCCCAAGCCAAGGTCAAGACAACTGCCAGCGAAAGCAACGGCAAGCCCGCCCCTCAACCCTCCAAAAAACCCGTTGCGTCGCCTGCCCCATCCGAGACTGCGACGCCGGGCACCAAAGTTCCCTCCAGCGTGAAAAAAACAGAAACCTCGTCAGACGACAAAGCCCCAGCCGCTTCCAAACCCAAGGCCACGGAGAAAAAAGCGTCCGCGAAAGCCGACGCCAAGCCTGCGTCCGCCGCAAAAACCAAGGCCAAAGCGGAGCCTAAAGAAGAGGCGAAGGCTGGGGAAGAGGTCGCGGCAGCAGTTCCTGCCCCAGCTCCCGCTCCTGCCAAGCCCAAGAAGGCTGCTCCCACTCCCGTTTTCACGCCTGTGCTGGCCGCCGTCGCCAAGCCCGTGCCCCCGCCGCGCATCAAAAAGCCCATTCTGGACTCCGCTCCTGAAGTGATCATCAAGCAGGCTTACAACCCTGCCAAACTGCCTCCCTTCATCAAAAAACTGCAGCAGCGCCTGATCGAGTTGCGCAGCGCGCTTCTGGACTCCATGGACATCGTGGCCAAGGACAGCCTTCGCAACCGCCCTGAGGGCAGCGAAGCTTCCGTCGGCGGCATGCACATGGCTGACGCTGGCAGTGATGCCTACGACCGTGATTTCGCGTTGAGCATGCTCAGCAAGGAACAGGACGCCCTCTACGAGATCAATGAAGCTCTCGACCGCGTGGGTCAGGGTGTCTACGGCGTCTGCGAACTCTCCGGTGAAAAGATCAACGACGAGCGTCTCGAAGCCCTCCCTTACACCCGCTACACCCGGGAAATGCAGGAGCTCATTGAGCGCGATCAGATGGGGGGCCGCCTCCGCCGCGCCCCTGTCCGTTCGGTCTTCGGTCTTGAAGAAGACGGCGAAGAAGGTGAGGACGGCGAGGAAGAAGATCGCCCCTCAAATAATAATCAAAGCGAATCCTCGCTTGACTTCATGAAAGAGTAGGTCAATTTATCGGCCCGTTTATGCCCCGCGACATCATCATCCTCGAATGCACCGAAGCCAAGGCTGAAGGAAAGCCTACTTCGCGTTACGTGACCACGCGTAACAAGAAGAGTGTGCGCACCCCAGGCCGTCTGGAAAAGGTGAAGTTCAACCATTTCCTCAAGCGCCGCACGCTTCACCGCGAAGTTCGCTAAGCTGAACGGAGCCCTGCCCAGAATCCTGCTATGCAACCCAAGACAAGAGAACGCCTCTCCAACTTCCGCCGCGCCAACCGCAAGCTGCCGCGCCGCCGGATGGACATCCCCATGGACAAGCTGAACTACAAGCATCCTGAGATCCTTGCCAAGTTCGCTACCGAAACTGGGAAAATCCTCCCCCGCCGTGTGACGGGCGTCTCCGCTTACGTGCATCGCACCATCACCCGTGAGATCAAGCGCGCCCGCTCTTTGAATCTCCTGCCCTGATCGGTTTCCGGCCAGGTTATTCTTTCTTCATGAAAAACGTTCCAGCTTCGCAGCTGGAACGTTTTTTGTTCTAAGCCCACCCGTCGGTGGGCCCTTTTTGTTGCTCGTCCGCCTTGTCTATGCTTCACGACACCCAAAATCAAAGCGATGTCCGGGGTATCCCGATTGATCGCGTCGGCGTCAAGAATCTGCGTTTTCCCCTGAAGATTCGCGACCGCGATCATGCTGAGCAGAGCACCATCGCCGTGGTGTCCTTGGCAGTGGATCTCCCGCACCACTTCAAAGGCACCCACATGAGCCGTTTTGTGGAGGTGCTCCACAATCACGGTCATATGCTGACGGTGGCGGATATTGCCGGCATGCCCCGTGAGCTGCTGGCCCGTCTCCATGCCGAAAAGGCCCACGTGGAGTTTCGGTTTCCGTATTTCCGTACCAAGAAGGCCCCTGCCACCGGTGCTGAGGGGCTCCTCGACTATGGCGTGATTTTCGAGGTGAATGCCGTGGGCGAGAGGGTCGACTTCGTCGTAACCGTGGAAGTTCCCGTAGCCACCCTGTGCCCCTGCTCCAAGGCCATCAGTGCCCGTGGCGCGCACAATCAGCGTGGCACCGTGACTTTCGCGGTGCGATTCAGCGAGCCCATCTGGGTGGAGGATCTCATCGAACTGGTCGAATCCAGCGCGAGCTGTGAACTCTACAGCGTCCTCAAGCGTCCCGATGAAAAGCTGGTGACCGAGCGCGCCTATGACAATCCTGTCTTTGTGGAGGACCTTGTTCGCAATGTCGCGCTCAAGGCCAAGGCAGATCCCAGGATTACCTGGTTCCGTGTGGAGGCGGAAAACTTCGAGTCGATCCACAACCACAACGCGTGGGCGGT
>JBGGMQ010000665.1:0-3441 GCA_041287975.1 Verrucomicrobium sp.
CCGCCTTAGGAAGTTGGAGTTTTGGTGGCAGGGATGACGGTTTCTGCCGGGGGAAGGGGAGGTGATACTGGCGACGCAGGAGGGTTCACGATCGTGGTAGGTGCGGTAGCGGGAGGCACGGGAGCACCGGTCGTTGCTGGCGGAGTTGTCCCAGGAGGGCTGGTGGCCAGAGGAGTTGCAGGAAGTGTGGTGGCAGGTTCGGGTGGTGCGACTGTCGCTGGAGCCGGGAAGGGATTCTGCCACACGTGCAGGTTGTAGCCGTCGCCCAGTCCACCGATATCGGTGAGGTACGCAGTAACCTTGTCCTGCCACTTCTTGAGGTCTGGCGGCGCAAAGGGGCGCTCGGCGGTGCCAGGGAAAATCACATAGGTGACCTTGAGATCGCTCTCCGGTCGGATGTACGGGGTGGACTTCTCATTGATCTGCTTGGCCACCATCAGGGATGCCTCACCCATCTTCATCGTAGGGCCATAGTCACCGCAGATGGCGGGCAGGATCTGTTTGCCGTGTATGACGGCCGCATAGTCGCCAATGCTCGGCGCAAAGGGATGGACCTTCGGGTAGTCTCTGAAGATCAGGGAAATAACAACGAAGGGGTCCTTCTCTGCGATCAGGCTGCTGCGTGTCTTGAGCGCCTTCACGATCCGGTCGGCCTCATCCATCTCGCCTTTGAACTCCGCCTTCTTCGCGGCGGTGATGTTCTTCTTGCCGTACTCGGTTTTTGCCGCCTCGAAGCGGGACTGCCAGCGTGCCAGGAGGGGGTTGACCGTGGTGGATTTTTTGGCCCATTCATAAGTCGTGAAGGGCTGGTAATAGTCGCTGTTGTAGATGTCGGCGCTCATGTTGGGCATGCGGTCGCCGTCAGAGCCGTCGGCGACGACATCCATCTCACTCTGGATGAGCAACACCTTCCGGTTGGAGGTGGGGTGGGAGAGCTCCAGGATCGTTTCGCAGTCGTAGAAGTTGTGCCGGTCCAGGATCTTGTTGAGCCGGGTCAGGTTCTTCTGCACCTCAGCCGTCTTGCGCTCATACAGCTTGTGGTAGAAGCCGGAGACCTTGCCGCCATTGGCCAGCATGGGAGCCAAGCCAGGCAGCACCTTGGGGAGGTCGGGGTTGATGCGCGACAGTTCGTCCAGAGACTCGTTGGGTTTCGGCACACGGATCTTCAACTGGAAGTCCACCATGTAGGCGTCCTTGTCCTTGCGCTCGATGTTGGCGTAGGTGCCCTCCTGGGTGTCGAGGGTCGTCTGAATGGTGATGCCGTTGTAGAGGGTCGCGGCATCCACTTCTTTGCGTGGAATGAACTTCGAAGGAAGCGGCGGCGGCGGGGCGGGCACCTCCACGATCTTTTCCTGAACGATGGTCTTCTCTGTGTAAACGGGTACTTCCTTGGTAACGTTCTTCTCCACCACCCTGCTGGAGCGAGCCTTCTCCACGAGCTCGATCAACGAGCGTTTGATCTTCCCGGCATAGGGGGTGAACGGGAGGATCAGAGCCACGAGCAGGGTCGTGACGAAGATAAAGCGGATCAGATTCCCAAAGAAACCGCGACGCCGCGGATGCCAGCGGTCTGGCAGATTGCCCTCTTCCTCTGGCGGAGGCATGTCGGAGCCACGGGATGAATTTTTTGAAGATTTGGGGGTGTTTTTCAGCATGAGAAAACAGGGGGCTTAGTGCTGACCTTGCGATCGACGATAGCGACCGGTCAAAATGAAGCGCACAATGACACTCGGGAGCAACTGGAAAACGAGCGCGGCGAGGCGGACGCGCTTGCCGGGGAACACCCGGATGCGATTGGCGGCGAGACCGTGCAAGGCATCCGAAACCACTCGTTGAGGGGTCACTACCAACAGGTCCTGGCCACTGCGATCAATGTCCTTTTCGTCTGAACGGCGGGCGTTTTTGCCGAAATTGGTGGGTGTAGGCCCGGGGCAGACGTAAAACACCCGGATGTGGCGGGAGGCAAACTCGATGGCGAGGGCTTCGCTCAGGCTGGAGACATACGACTTCGTCGCCGCATACACCGCGAGGTCGGGTACGGGCACGGTGCTGGCGAGGGAGCTGACGTTGAGCACGCCCGCAGGTTTGTCGGCGGAGGCCTTGGCCCGGTGCACAAAATCCCGCGTCAGAAGGGTGAGACCGGTGATGTTGACATCGATCTGCTGGCGGATGCGGGGCTCGTCGGCATCGGTGAATGCTCCGTAGTCGCCCAGGCCGGCATTGTTGATGAGCAGGGTGGGTTGCAGGCCCAGGCCGTCTACTTTCTCCCACAGGGCGAGGCGGCCGGCATCGGTGGCGAGGTCGCAGGCACAGGGGATGATCCGTACGCCAGGGTGGATGGCGTTGAGTTCCTCCGCCAGTTGTTGCATGGCTTCAAACCGCCGTGCGGCCAGCACCAGCACAGAGACGTGTCGAAAGATCTGGCGGGCGAACTCGACCCCCAGCCCTGAGGATGCCCCGGTGATGATCGCCGTACCGCCCTGGTAGAACTGTTGCGCCTCATCTCCGAGCAGGGGGGAGGATGGACTCGGCGTGGCCGAACTGGCTGCGGAAGGGGCGGTATCCATGCGGGAGGGAAGGAGTGAATCGAATCTGGCTTGCAGGAGCGGCTCGGGCGTGGTCAAAGGATGGCCTACCCGCCCATGACAATCAACCGCCTTTCCGACCAGCCGCCCTTCACCACGAAGGACGGCTCCACCATCCGCAGTATCCTGGACCGGACGAATGCGCCGGTGCAGAATCAAAGCCTGGCGGAGGCCTCGATCCCGGCGGGCATAGCCACCGACCGCCACTACCACAAGCTGAGCGAGGAGTTCTACTTCATCATCGAGGGCAAGGGGTCGATGGAGATCGATGGCGAGGCGCGGGAGGTGGGTCCGGAAGATGCCATCCTCATTCCTGCGGGTGCCTGGCATCAGATCACGGCCGTGGAAGATCTGAGGTTCCTCTGCTGCTGTGCGCCGCCGTATGCCCATGAGGATACGTATTTTGAGTGAGGAGAGGGTGGTTCAAGGAAGCATGCGCCACGGTGCAAAAGGCGACGGATGGAGAGTTCTTACCGCGCCCATCCCATCACTCACTGCTGCAGAGCGCCCCGCTTGATGCCGTGCTTCGATCAACTCGATGACAATCGGGCACCCACTCACGTCGCCCCTTCATCTACTTTACCCCAACTATGAAATCCATTCTGGCAGCCCTCCTTCTGATCGTGTCTGCGGGCCTGGCCAGCGCTGCCAGTTCACGGCCTAATGTCCTCTACATCTTCACGGATGATCAGAGTGTGCGCACGGTGGGCTGTTACCCCGACGCTTACCCGTGGGTGAGGACGCCCAACATCGACGCGGTGGCGGCCAAAGGGGTGCGCTTTCAGAATGTGTACATGGCGGCGTACTGCGTCCCCTCCCGCGTGAGCTTCCTGACAGGAAACCTGCCCCATGCCGC
>JBGGMQ010000666.1:0-5323 GCA_041287975.1 Verrucomicrobium sp.
TGCCAGCCAGTGTTTTTGCCCGCTATTTTGCCACGCCGGAAGCAAGGGCGCTGTTTGCAGGGAATGCAGGCCACTCGGTCATGCCTTTCCACCTGCCTCTGACATCCGCTATCGGCCTCGTACTGCAGATGAGCGCCCACGCGGGAGGCTGGCCGATCCCTGAGGGCGGCTCGCAAAGCATTGGAGACGCCATGGTGCGAGTCTTGAAGGGGCTGGGCGGAGAGGTGCAGTGCGGGCAGAATGTCAGATCGCTGGCAGACCTTCCCGAAGCCAAGGCGTGGCTGTTTGACCTCAGTCCCAAGAATGTCGCCAGAATTGCTGGGGAGGCCCTGCCAATCTCCTATCGAAACAAGCTAGAGAAATACCGCCATGGTCCCGGTGTTTTCAAAGTGGACTATGCGCTGAACGCGCCCATTCCCTGGGCCAACGCCGACTGTGCCAAAGCCGGGACGGTGCATGTGGGAGGGACGCTGGAAGAGATCACTCTGAGTGAACGGGATGCCTGGATTGGAGCGCACTCGGAACGTCCGTTTGTACTAGTGTCCCAACCCACCCTCGCGGACCCCTCCCGTGCACCGAAAGGCAAGCACGTGGCCTGGGCCTATTGTCATGTGCCGAATGGCTCCACGCGGGACCAACTGGAGGTGATCAACGCTAAGATTGAGCGATTCGCGCCAGGCTTCCGCGACTGCATCGAGGCGACAGCTACGCTTAACACGCGGCAGATCGAGACGTACAATCCCAACTATGTCGGCGGCGACGTGGTGGGCGGTGTCACCGACTGGAAGCAGCTTTTCTCCCGGCCTGCAGGTCTCTTCCACCCCTACGCGACGCCGCACCCGAAGATCTTCCTCTGCTCAGCCTCAACGCCTCCCGGCGGAGGAGTGCATGGCATGTGTGGCTATTGGGCAGCAGAGTGTGTCGCGAAGAAGGTGAAGCGGTAGACAATATCCGGGGCACTCGTTGCAATAGTACGATATGCCATCAAATCCCGGGTTTCACCGATGGCTTGCGTGGCGGGCATTCCAATTTAGGATGACGCCATGAAGAGCCTGCTGCGTCCGCTGTGTCACCTCATGATTCTGGGTGCCGGAATGACGATTGCGACTTCCCTGAATGCCCAGGCCACCGTCGAAGGCGTAGTGAGCCCCATTCCCCAGCCCAATCCGCCGCCGACTGACAGCCGCTATCATTTCAAGCCGGGCCAGGTCGCCACTGCCGCCAAACCTGTGGCCATCGTGTATCTGGAAGGAGCCACCGGATCACGCCGTGCTGGCAAAGCCAATGTGATGGGTCAAAAAGGCTATCAATTCGAGCACTTTGTCCTCCCCGTACAAACGGGGACGCAGGTGGAGTTTCCCAACCATGACGAGGACTATCACAACGTGTTTTCCCTTTCCAGAGTGAAACGCTTTGACCTCGGACGCTACCGCAAGGGTGAGACGCCCCCGGCCATGACCTTTGACAAACCGGGTGTGGTCCGGCTGTACTGCGAGATCCACAAGCACATGCGCGGCGTGATCCTGGTGCTGGACACACCCTACTTTGTGACCACCTCGGCCGAGGGGAAGTACCGTCTCACGGGCCTGCCAGCAGGAAGTTATACCCTGAAAGCCTGGCTGGATGAAAAGACCATCCTGTCCTCTCCTGTGACGATCAAGTCGGGTCAAACCTTGCGAATGGACTTTGGAGGCAAGACGCGAGGCTGACCCGGTTGCTGAATGAACTGCCAATCCATTGCTGCGCTGCAATTCCGATGAACCCGGCCTTCTCGTTCCGCACGAAGCTGGTACTGGCCATGTCCCTGGTGGTGGCTGGGGTGACAATCTCCACCATCGCTGTCACGGAACACAGTGTGCAGGCCGGATATCAGCGGTTGTTTGAAGAGCAGTTCAACCTGCAGACGCAGGCATTTACCGAACGAAGGGCTCGACAACTCCAGGAAGTGTCCGCGTTATGCCGGGATCTGGCGGAGCGCGTTCGCGTGGTCTCTGCGCTGGAGGAGGCGCTTGATTCCGACGATCCAGACCTGCTCTACGACAATCTGGACATCGAACTGGAAACGCTGGTGAAGCGACGTGGCAACGCTCCTGAGGAGACCTCCGCCACTGACGAGCGGGAGGTCCCGGCGAATGCCATGGTCGTGGATGCCTCCGGCAGACCGCTGCTGCCGAAAAAAGCCCGTGCTTATTTCCCGAAATCCGTGGATGTGCAGCAGGGGCTGCCGGTGGCGATGTTTCAAAAGCGACTCACGACGTCCGACCTGGAAAAACAAGAGACCGGCTACCTGGCCGTGAAACACGGTGGGACGGAACCCGAATTGAGAGAGTACATCATCACGCCACTCATCAACCAGTCCACGTACGAGCTGCTCGGTGCTATCGTCATCAGTTATCCGGTGCAGGAATACAGCGGCACCGTGACCCCCGCAGTGTATGAGGGACAGTCTCCGGCCAGTGGCATCTGGCTGGAAGGACGGCTGTATGCACCGACGATACCCCTGACCCTGCATGCACCGGTCAACCGGAAGGTCACCACACTCATGCAAGGAAGTGCCCCGCCCAGTTCCTTGAACAAAACGCGTGCCGACACCCCCTTGTACGATGGAGACACTCCCCATCGTCTTTTCATCAAAGAGCTTCCCCACACGGCCCTCTTTCCGGCAGCGGCCCAGGTGGGGCTATACTCACTGGATCAGGTACTGAAAGAGCAGCGGGGACTGCGCATGATGATCCTGGGATTTGGTATCTTCGCCTTGATCGCTGGAATAGGGCTCGTGATGATCATCTCCCACGGGTTCAGCAAGCCGATCGAGGCCTTGGTGCATGGCACAAACCTGGTGCGGGAGGGCAACTTCGACACGCGAGTGGAGGTACGCACGCGGGATGAACTTGGAGCCCTGGCGGCGTCTTTCAACGCGATGGCGGCTGATCTTGCCCTCAAAGAGCGCTACCGCACCGTGCTTTCCCAGGTGACTGACAAAGAAGTCGCCGCACAAATGATCAGTGGTCGCATCACCCTGGGGGGAGAACTGCGTGAGGTCAGCGTGCTCTTCTGTGACATTCGCGGCTTCACCGCCCTGACCGAAAACATGCCACCCACGGAGGTCATTGCCATGCTCAACGAGCACATGACCGCGTTGAATCGACTGGTGCACGCGCACCACGGCGTGGTGGACAAGTTTGTGGGCGATCTCATCATGGCGGTATTTGGGGCACCAAAAACGTATGGAGAAGATGCCTGGCACGCGGCCAAGTGCGCACTGGAGATGGTACGGGTCAGAACAGAGTTGAATCAGAAGTCTCCCCACCAGATCGAGATGGGCATCGGTGTGGCCACGGGTGAAGTGGTGGCCGGGTGCATGGGTTCCCGCGACCGGCTCAACTACACGGTGCTGGGGGAAAGGGTGAACCTCGCCTCACGACTCTGCTCCAAGGCAGGGAGAATGGAAGTGCTGATCGACCAAGAGACGCGACTCCGCCTCCCGTTGCAAACCATGGTGGACGCCACCGGCACTCTGGAGCTGAAAGGTTTCAGCGAACCCGTGCCCGCATTCCGTCTGCACTTTCTGCCCCCTCCTGCTGAACCGGCCACACGCTACTCCAAGACCTTGTGACGTCTCCCACCATGCGCCGTCTGCCCCTTACCTTTTCCCGGCTTGCCTGCACGCTCGTGCTGGGCGCTGGTGGCATGCTCGGATCCACCTGCCCCGCGCTGGAACTCCTGCCCGCCAATTCGCCTGTGCAAGCCACGCTGTCAGGGTCACTGGACTTGGAAACTTACTTCAGCGACACCCCTCAACCTGGGCTGCTGTTCTCCGATGACGAGGCGTTCCTGCAACCACGGCTGCGCCTGATGCTGGACCTTGCCAGGGGCAGTCATTGGAGTGGATTCGTGCAAGCACGTGCGGACCGGGGATTTGATCCCGGCCTCAAGGAAGACGGCGACGTGAGACTGGACGAATACGGCGTGCGGTGGAAGCCGTTTGAAGATCCCATCCTGCAAGTCCAAGCCGGGAAGTTTGCCACGGTGTTTGGCAACTGGGTGTCGAGGCATCTGAGTTCAGAGAATCCCTTTATCACGGCTCCGGCGCCCTATGAAAATGTCCTGGGCATGACGGATGCCACAGCACCACCGACCCGTGCAGCCTTTCTGGGCAGAAAAGTGCAGGCTGACAAAAAGAAGGAATGGGTGACGCAGATCTGGGGGCCGTCCTATGCTCATGGAGCCTCCGTCTTTGGCATCGTGGACAAGTTTGACTATGCCTTTGAACTGAAGAGCCATGCCCTCTCTTCCCGCCCATCATCATGGGATGCGAGTGAAGTGGAGTGGGATCACCCCACCTGGACAGGCAGGCTTGGGTATCGTCCCAGTGTGGCTTGGGTCCTCGGGATCTCCGCCAGCACAGGCACCTATCTCCTGGACTCTGCCGATGCCACCTTGCCCAGCGGTACGGATCGTGGGAACTTCGAGCAGGACACGCTGGGGCTGGACCTCAGCTATGCTCACAGGCATTTTGAACTTTGGAGTGAACTGATCCTGACCCGGTTCGAGGTGCCAAATGTGGGAGATGCGGAGATGGTCTCCTTCTATGTGGAAGGCCGCTACAAACTCACAGCGAGCCTCTACCTGGCCCTGCGGTGGAACCAGCAATGGTTTGGTGACGTGGCAGACGGCCGTGGTGGAAACACCCCGTGGGACCGGGATCTGTACCGGGCTGACCTGGCCCTTGGCTACAAGTTCACACGGAACCTGAATGCCAAGGTGCAGTACAGCTACGGGCATGAAGGGGGCAACTCAGCCAATGCCGAGCACCTGCTGGCGACAAAGCTCTCGTGGGAATTTTAGAACGAATTGGATTTCAGCGGATGATGCCGATTACCCATCGGCGGCAAAGCAGACTGCCAGTTTGCGCTACTCTGGGGCCATTTTCCTCGCACTCCAGGAACGCAAAAAAGCGCCTCTGGAATCCAGAGACGCTTTTCACCAACTCCGGCTGAAGAAGCAGCCTGCGGAGCCAGCTGCTTAGTGCTGGTTGCAGAACTCTTCGAAGCGGTCCATGCCCGAGTTGATAACATCGAGGCCGGTGGCGTAGCTGAAGCGGATGGTGTAGTCCGCACCGAAGGCGATGCCAGGAACGGCGGCCACCTTCTGCTTGCTGAGAAGCTTCTCGGCAAAGTTCACGGACTTGATGCCAATGGGCTCAATGTTCACCAGGAAGTAGAAGGCGCCCCAGGGCTCCACCACACGGATGTTCTTGATCCCCTGCAGGCGGGCCAGCATGAACTCGCGGCGCACGTTGAACTCTTCGCGCATGTCTGCC
>JBGGMQ010000667.1:0-2925 GCA_041287975.1 Verrucomicrobium sp.
ATCACAGTCGGTGCACCGACAGATACAGAGGCACCGTCATCCGCCCATGCGGCTCCACTGAGCAACAAGCTGGCGACGAAGACTCTAATAACGGACATGTGAGTATCCCAACAGACCGCGTGATCGGTGACAAGGCTCAAATTTTTTCAAATTAGGACTTTTTTTCTGGAGGTTATAGAAATCTTCCAATCGCAAGACTGGGTTGCGTCAGGCAGGGGGACCGTGCATCATGCGCCCCGGTTTTTCCCGTTTATACCATGCCCAGCAACGTGCCCAGTCCCCGTCTTGTTCGTATCGGTCTCGCAGGTTTGGGAAATGTCGGCCTTGGAGTTTTCAAAAATCTCAAGGCCAACGGTGGACTTTTGAAGGAACGGACTGGCTGCGTCCTGCAGGTGGACAAGATTGCGGTGCGCGATGTCACCAAGCCTCGTGGCGCGGAAATCCCAGCAGGCATGGTCACTGGCGACTGGCGGGAACTCGTGGCAGACAAGAATCTGGACGTGATCGTGGAGCTTGTCGGCGGCACGACCGAGGCGTTTGAACTCGTCTGCGCGGCCCTTCGCGCCAAAAAGCCCGTCGTCACCGGAAACAAAGCTCTTCTGGCAGAGCGCGGCCAGGAGCTCTTCGCCCTGGCAGAGCAGTGCCATGTGCCCATCTACTTCGAGGCAGCGGTGGCCGGGGGCATCCCCATCATTCAGACGGTGCAGGAAGGCTTCGTGGGGAACCACATCAAGAGCATCCACGGCATTATCAACGGCACCTGCAACTACATCCTCACCCGGATGAAAGAGGCTGGAATCGGCTATGAAGACGCGCTGGCGGAAGCTCAGGCCCTTGGCTTCGCAGAGGCCGATCCCACCCTGGATGTTGGTGGCTGGGATGCGGCGCACAAGGCGATCATCCTCGCCTCCCTCAGCTACGGCTTCTGGATCAAGCCGGAGCATGTGCACGTGGAAGGAATTGAGCGTGTCACCCTAACGGACATGGCCTTCGCTGAAAAGCTTGGCTACACTATCAAGCTCCTCAGCGTGATCCGGGCGGACGCCGCCGGTCGCGTGGAGGTGAGCACCCGCCCCAGCCTGCTGCCCAGCAGCCACATCCTCGCCAGCGTGAGCGGCTCCTACAACGCGGTGCTCGTGAATGGCGACATCGTGTGTGAGACGCTCTTCTATGGCAAAGGAGCCGGCCAGGACCCGACCTCATCGAGCGTGATTTCGGATCTCGCCGAGGCAGCGGCGACGCTTGTCTACGGCCCGCGGCACAGCGGCTTCGTTCCTCACGGTCTGTACGGCAAGAGCAAGCCCGCAGGGGAGACGGTATCCCACTACTACCTGCGTCTTCAGGTGGATGACAAACCAGGTGTGCTCGCCCAAGTGGCCACTCTCCTTGGGGATCGCGGCATCGGCATCTCGAGCGTCATGCAGCCGGAGGAACTCGGCTCAGACTTCACCTCCCTCATCCTCATGCTCGATGACTCGACTCTCGTGGTCGTCAAAGAAGCCATCAGCCAGATCGCCGCGCTCGATTGCGTGCGCGAGAAGCCCGTCTGGATGCGCGTGGAGACGATGGAGGGGTGAGGGTTCAGATCGGATCCGCGGCAGGAGGAATAGGCCCTGGAGGGAGGCGGGACGTGTAACCCCACAGTGTCCCTGTGGGGTGGAATGAGCCGCCTCCGCCTCAGTCGCTGAAAACTGCCAACTTGAAACTGGAAACTTTCCCTCCTACAACCCCAGCGCCCTCAACAACGACGGCGTGATCGACCCGGTCACAGGAATCTCACGATCAATCTGGAAATCCTTGATGGCCAGGCTCGTGCGATAGCCGACAATGCCATCCACCGGGCCACGATAGTAGCCCATGGCTCTCAGCTCGGCTTGCACCTGGGCTGGCAGAGACATGCGTCGGCCATAGACCATCGGCTCTGGCTCCACGTAGATCGGGGCCGGACGTACGATCACCGGCGGTGGTGGCGCATAGTAGTAGCTGCGGAATCCAAAGCCGAATGCCGGGCCGCCGTAGTAGTGGCGGTGCCAGTGATCATGCGCCTGAGCAGGAGTCGCCGCTGCAATGCCAACGGTCAGAGCGCCAAGAGCCGCTATCAAACGCAGCGGACGCGAAAAGGAGCAAACAGGTGATTTCATGGGATCAAGATTTGTGAGGTTCTTGTAAGGAAGGTCATTCCCTGTGACTCTTATTTCTGACCTTTTTTGTGCCGCTCAGTTACGTCAAAGTCCGTGACAGTTTGCTCATTCGCTCCGTCAGGCGCAGGCCACCCCAATCCAAAATCACAAATCCAAATTCCAAAATCTGCCCTTCTCCCCCGCCTACTTCTTGTAGTCCTTCTTCAACTCGCTGCCCCGCTGGTTCCGCAGCTTCTTGTATTCCTGCATTTGCTCGGGGGTGAGAATGGCCGCAATTCGTCGGTCAGAGTCCGCTTTCATCGCTTCGAAGTCGGCTTTGACCTTCTGTAGGGCAGCAGCCTTTTCATCGCTGGTCTTCTTGCCCATGAGAGCCTTCAGGGCGTTCTGCATGAGGACCTTGCCTTGAGACATGGCATCCTCAAAGACGGGCCGCACCTGGATCTCCTGCGCCTCGGACAGGTTTAGCTTGTCCATCATCGACTCCAACTCCTGGCGGGCCTTCACTTCCAGGCTGCCGGTGGCGGGGATGGAAGGGATCGCGTCTGATGCCGGAAGTGGGTTCGATGAAAATGCAATCGCAAACGCGACACCGCAAAGGGCGGTCGCCAGGCGTGGCAGGAGATTTGGGAAAGGGGGCTTCATAGGACGAGGGGGGTACCGGGGGGTGACGACGTTTCCGCGGGAAGGGTTACGAGGCAACTGGCTCGTTTGCGCCCGAATCTTGCCCAAAAATGCGTGGTCCAGGCGCAAAAAAGCGGTCTCCGACTGTGTCAGAGACCGCTTG
>JBGGMQ010000668.1:0-3841 GCA_041287975.1 Verrucomicrobium sp.
TTCACCGGGGCGATGCCCAGGATGGGCAGCAGCACCAGGGGGAACAAGGCCGTCGCGGGAATAGGCAGCGCCTCCGTGACCCAGAAGACCGCCATGGTCCCGGCCAGCAGCGCCACCTTCGTCGCACTGGCAGACAGCCCCCACAACGGCGGGCTGAGAAAAACGAAGGCCAGCAACACCACCCCCAGCAGCAGGCCGATGCGTTGCCGCCAGCCATAGCCGCCCTCAAGGAGGCTGCCTTCCTCATCCACCATTTGATCGGGACGTTCTTCGCCTTGCATAAATACGATGCTACGGGGAGCGCGTCGGATAAAGCAACGAGAGTAATGTGAACTTAAAAAAGACAGAAGACTGGAAGACGAAAGACAGAAGACCTGAGGCAGCAGAGGGTAACCACATCCAAATGCTCAACTCGCCTCTCGCTCCGCTCCCAAACCGGTTGCGAACAACCGGACGACACCGCGCACTGCCCCGACCTCAGGTCTTGCGTCTTTTGTCTTCAAGTCTTGTGTCTCTGGCGCAGCTGCGCTATGCGCTGGCTGACCTCCCGACTGCCCCTTTCCCCCTCCTATGCAGGAATCTGACGCCTCCCCCGCCGCACTTCCCGAAACGCCCACCATTGAGACCCGCGAAGAAGTCATGTTCTTCGACACGGACTGCGGCGGTGTGGTGCACAACATCGCCTACCTCCGCATGATCGAGACGGCCCGTACGCGGCTGGCGGCGAAGCTGGGCATGAAGCTCAAGGACATGTCCCAGACGCAAATCTTTCCCGTGGTGGTAAGGACGGAGATCGACTACCGCAAGCCAGCCGTGCTGGCGGATGAACTGGTCATCTACGGGCGGCTGGACAGTGTGGAGCGCGTGCGCTTCTGGTGTGCCTTTGAAGTGCGCCGTGCCGTGGACAACGTCCTGCTCATCACCTGCCGCCAGTCCCTCGCCCTCGTGCAGATGCCCCAGGGCCGCCCCCTGCGCCTGCCGGAGGAGTGGGCGGAGAAATACGCGCACCTGATGGCTGCAAAAGGGTAGGATGTTAGGAGTTAGGAGCAGTTGCAGGCACTGGCATCGCAAGCCGTGAGATCTTCCTTGAACCCCGCATTCCCAACACCTGGCGACGAAGTCGCTTTGGAGTGCGTGCGGGAACCGCCGCTTTCGCCAGCGCGATTGCATCTCGAACCATTGAAGACGATCTCGCCTTCCATCCCCATCCTCCGCTCTCCTCTCCCGCACCAACCACCACCGGCCATCCCAAAGCGGCGATTCTCGCCGCACTCCGAAAGATGCTTCGCATCCAGGTGCCGGAAGCTCCCAGTCTTGAATCAGGGTTTCCCTCCACTTACCTCTTACCGCCCTCCCCCATGCTCTTCCCCGCGCTTCTCCGTCTCGCTGAAATCGAAGTCGAGCGCGTGATGACGCAGCTCCCGGAGGATGTGCGCGAGGCGGCGGGCGAGTGCATGGTGACCTTTGAAACGGCGGCGGATTCTCTGGATGCGGGTGAAGCTGACTCCGGGAACGGAGATGACGGCGACGTGAGCGAGCTGCTGGGCCTGTTTGAAGGCTTCAGCCGGTTGGACCCTGAACCGGCAGGCCCGGAGGAGATGCCGCGGGTGCGTCTCTTTCTGGACAATCTCTGGGACTTCGCGGAGGGCGATGAGCAGGAGTACCGCCGCGAAGTCCGCATCACGTATCTCCACGAACTCGGCCACTACCTGGGCTGGGGCGAGGAGGAGGTGGAGGCGCTGGGCTTGGGCTAGCGGTCACCGCCACCGAGCGCGGTGGGTTGCGAAAAGCCGGTTGAAAATCCCGCACTCTCCTGCGCCCGGGTGTTTATCACCTATTTTGCTTGTGTTGGCGGATCGAACCGCGTACATTGTCATCAGGCGCAGGCAGGTGCCGCGCTGCATCCGGGGACTGGGGAGCCACTCCGCCCGGGGTCAAAAGAGGCAGGACGCAGAGGGGGATGACGGCCATGACGACAACTCATACGCATACGCACACCAATACGACGGGATCGACGGAGCACACGCAGGTTGAAATTCGATACGAGGTGCACCAGTGGAACGAGCGCTATGAAAACAACCGCTCCCGCGAGCTGAAGAAGCTGGACTGGGTGCCCATGGGGAATGCGCACGACACCTTTGGCTACTGCCTGACGCTGGCGCAGGAGGACGGGCCACAGCTCATGGGCGCATGGCTGGCGATTGTACAGGTGGCCTCACGTTGCATTCCCCGTGGCAGTCTGGTGCGCGACAATGGCACACCCTACACCGCCGCCACTCTGGCAGCAGTGACGCGCTTCCCCATGGCCCTGCTGGAGCGGGCGTTGCAGTGGTTCGCCTCACCGGACATCCAGTGGCTGGTGGTGGCAGCGCCGCCACGCCAGCCGGGGGTTCAAGGTGAAACACCAACGGATGCGACAGCAACAGCAGCAGCAGAGGTTGCCAAGGTCAAAACGGCGACTCCCGTTCCCGCACCCGCCTGCGGTGAAGAGAAGGGAAGCGAAGCGCAGGGAACAGAGGGAATCCCAGAAACAACGCCCCCCGACCCCCTCCAGGGGAAGGGGGTGTCTTCACACAAATCCTCATCCTCCTGGGAGCCAGATGCGCTGCAAAGGCGCATCAACACCTGGTTCCACCGTCGTGACAGCACGCGATGGAGTCACAAGGAGCGGCAGCTCTACGACAAGCTCGACCCCGCTGCCCAGACGTCTCCTGACGATCTGGACCTGCTGGAGCGCTACATGCAGGCGTGTGAATTCCGCCGGCGGGATCTGCTCACCCTTTTGAACCACTGGAACGGGGAGCTGGACCGAGCCCGGCAGTGGAGCCAGGAGCGCCAGAGTCCTCCGCCCCATTCGGCGCTGCGCACTTCACCCCATCTGGCCACGGGCATTTGACCCCTGAACCGCTTTCGAACAGCTGCCACCCATGTCTGACCATTCACCCTCCCCAGACTCCCCCGCCTGCAGCCTGCCCTTCAGCGATGAGGCTGAAAAGGGAGCGCTCTCGGCCCTGCTGCAGGATCCCGCCGACCTGCTGCCGGACTTTGCCAGTCACCTGCCGGAGGAGGCCTTCTACCACCCGGCGAACCGCCTTGTGTACGAGACTTTTCAGGAGATGCACCGGGCTGGCCGCCCGGTGGAGCAGATCTCCGTAGTTTCCTATATGATGGACAAGGGGCTGCTGGACCGCATTGGTGGGGCGGTCACCATCGTGGACCTCGCCACCTACTACGGTGCCGGGCTGCACTACCGCTATTACCTGGAACTCCTGCGCACCAAGCTGATGCTGCGGCGGCTCATCGCCACCTGCAAACAGGGCCTGGAGGCCGCCTACGCCCACCCGCCCGACGGCGATGTGCTGGAGACGGTGGGCACGCTGGAGCGCAGCGTGGCGGAGCTCCGGATGCAGGATGAAATGGCCGGGGAGGGCGCAACCTTCAAAGAGCTGGTGAACGGGGCCGTGGACCGCTATGAGCAGGCCATCCTGAATGGCGGTCAACTGCCCGGTGTCTCCACAGGCTACCGCCGGCTGGACTACGCCACCGGAGGCCTGCGGGAAGGGCAGGTGTGGACCCTGGGAGGCGGCACCTCCGATGGCAAAAGCGCCTTCATGCAAAACGTGGTGCACTCCCTGGCGCAGCAGAATGTGTCCACCTGCCTCTACTCTCTGGAGATGAGCGATGAGGAGAATGTGGACCGCTTCATGTCCATGCACTCCGGCGTGCCTGCGCAAGACTTCCTCTACGGTCTGACGAATCGCCAGCACATGACGGCCGCCACCCATGCCGCCTCCTCACTGCAAAAGTGGCCCCTGGTGCTGCGGGATGTGTCGGGCATTTC
>JBGGMQ010000669.1:0-4402 GCA_041287975.1 Verrucomicrobium sp.
GCGCTCATGCACGCCGAACCAGTTGGCCACGAGACGGCTCCCAGGGGCCCAGCCCATGCTTTGCGCCAGTCCATTGATCCCCCACGCGGTGATCAGGGACTTGAATCCCATGCCAAAGCTCGTCACCCAGTTCATCACAAAGGAGAGACCGGTGCCCAGGGCCATCATGCGTCGACCGCCAAAGCGGTCTCCCAAGTTGCCATTGACCGCCTGCCCCACGGCATAGGCCCACAGCATCGCCGCGCTCACCCAGCCCAGGGTCTGCTTGTCGAGCCCCAGCTCTGCCTGAATGCCTGGCATGGCAAAACCAAAGGTCTGACGACCTGTATAGTAGAACAAGTAGCAGAACATGACCGAGCCCAGCACACGCCTCTGCGCCTGGCGGAATCTCGGATCGAGTTGAGTGACGGCAGACATCTTAGTGAGTTCCGTTACAGGTAAATTCACACACGTCGAAGTTGCGGGGGTCACCTTTGGCCCGCGCTGCATACTCCGGTTTCAGTGGCTCGCTGAAGACCATTGGCACCATCTCCTCATAGCGGCCGCCATGGCTGCGCAGCCCCCCCTCAATGGCCTTCAAATCGTGGTACTCCGTGGTACGGCCCAGCACCACATCGCGTCCACTGGCCACCACCAAGTCTCCCATACGGTCTTCTGGAAGTTCGAGGAGCCTGGCCCCGACGGCACGCAGGTGGCACTCCGTCACCCCATCCCGGGCCAGCAGCCAGGTCTGGACCTTGCTGGCATCCACTCCTTCTGGCAGATGCACCTGGGCAAAGGATCCCAGAGCACCGTGATGCACGACGTAGGGGTCGGTGATCGGAAGAATGACTCGAAAGCCCTGGCCAAACACCTCCTCCAGCTCGCTCTCCAGATAGATCACATTCGGGCTGCCGTCAGCCTTCTGCTTGGCATTCATGCCGTGGTCCGCCGTCACCCCCAGCACCGCCCCCAAGGCTGCCAGTTTCCCCAACTCGACGTCAATGGCTGCGTAGAAGTCCAGGGCCTCCTGCTCCTCCGCCGCATGCTTGTGCTGCATGAAGTCCGTGGTGGAAAGATAGAAGAAATCCCCCACCCCACGCTCCAGCAGCGCCACCCCGGCCTTCAGCACATACAGACTGGCATCACCACTGTAGATGGCAGGAGTCGGCCCAACGATGGCTTCCACGTTGTCGATCCCGTGCGTTTCCAGGCACGCCTGCGCCGCCTTCTCTGCGGAAAACGCGATACCACCCGTGCCAATGAGCCCGGAGGCAAAGATGTCCCGCAGCTTCTCCTTGGCCGTCACCACCACCACCTTGCGACCCGCCTTCTGTGCTGCAGGGAAAAGGGTCTCCACACGCAGAAATTTGGACGAGTTCATCATCACTTCAGCGTCCTGGGCCGTGTCGTAGAAGAAGTTCCCTCCGATGCCGTGCACGCCCGGCGGGGTGCCTGTCACGATGCTGGTGTTGTTCACGTTGGTGAAGGTGGGCATCGCGGCCCGCGCAAATCCACGCCAGCCGTGCAGGCTCATCCGGGCCAGATTTGGCATCATTCCTCGAACCAAGGCCGCATCGAAGTATTCGGTGGCGGATCCGTCGAGGCAGATCACCACCACGGGTCGCGCAGGGGGGGCGTAGGTTCGGTCGTTGACGGTGAAGGAGGCTGTCGTGCTCATGAGGATGGATTTCAGGAAATAAATTGAAAGTTGCGGGTTCAGGTTCAGGCGGGGGTCAGATCCTGGGAGGTCAGGGAGTAGGTGAAGACGCGTTCCCCATGACGGTTGACCAGTTCGGCAGTCACGCGGGCCGGGGTGACAGTGTCGTCCACTTCCATCACCAGAAACACGTGCGGCTCCACCGCGCTGCGTACCAGGTCAGGATTGTAAACATTCAGCGAGGGAATCACACTGCTGTGGATGGGCGATGCGATGAACTGCACCAGATTGTATCCCACCGTTTTGGCAGACTTGTAGCGCAGCACACGGCTCGCATGAATGTCGCCGCCCACCAGGATCACCCCGGGGATCTTGTTGCTGGCGATGAAGGACTCCAGCGCCTTGCGCTCTTGCATGTAAGTCCCCCAGTCATCGCTTTCACGATTCTCCTTGTCGTCCCAGATCACCCCGCAGGCCAGCAGCTTGAAGGTCGCAGTAGAGGCCTTCAGCCCCTTCTGGAGCCACTCCCATTGCGCCGCCCCCAGCAAAGAGGGTTGCGAAGAGTCCACGTAAGACTTCTCCGTGTTTGAGAACCAGCGCGTGTCCAGCATAAACACCTCCACAGGACCGTAGCGGAACTTTGTATAAATGCCCTGGTTGTTCTCCCCAAAGCCAGCTTGAGGCCGGTAGCGGCAGTACACCGTACGGCTGTTTTCCTTCCCTGCCAGGGTGCCATCACAGCCGTTCTTGCCAAAGTCGTGGTCATCCCAGGTCCACCAGCAGGGACGGGATTGCAGCAGTTTCTGATACTGCTCCACCGCAGCAAATTCACGATGCCGCTTCGTCTGCACATTCAGATCCGTGCTGTCGATGTAGGGCGTGTCACCGATCAGGATCACAGCGTCCACCTTTTCTGCCGCCATGCGATCCCACACCGCCCGGCTTCCTTCGTCTTCTTTGGCGCAGGAACTGATCGCAAACCGCACCTTCGCTCGCCTCCCTGCCGCCGGGGCGGTGGTAAAGGTCTGCTCAGGCGCCGCCTTCACGACCTGGCCCTTATGGAGCACCCGGTAGGCATACTTCGTGTCCGGCTGGAGATCCTTCACATCCCAATGCAGGCAAAGGTCCCCCTCCACCGTGGCCTCTGCGGTATAGCTGCGACGCCCACCCGCACCCGCGGCAACTTCCAGAACATACTCACCCGGCTTGGTGGCCCGCAGCCAGAGCACACTGCGACGCTCCTCGGTATGCCCTACGACAGGCCCCAGGACCGACGATGCACTGCCAGAGCTGGCAGATCCAGCAGCACTGGCTGCCGGAGCACCCATGCTCAAAGCTGGCGCGGCCGCACAGGCAAGGGTTGAGGCGACGAATTCTCGCCTGCTGACTTTGTTGAGGGAAGAGGTGGGAGGCTTCATGGCAGATGACATTTACCGAAAGGCTACTTTGTTTCCTTAAAGCAACATTGATCCAAAACCTTTCACCACAACTTTCTTTTAAGAAACTTTTTAGTCACCCAAAAGTTTCCCTTCGGAAACACGAACCTCCCGGAGCGCCTCCGACGCCCCTTCCCATGCGAGTCGGAATGCACTATTTAGGCAGGTGCTGCCCTGTGCCCATGGCACTCGGATCCATGCACATCACGCAGAGCACGCGGGCATCTTTATCGGTCTCGTTGAACACCCGGTGATCCGTTTCGGCGTCAAAGTAGAGACTGTCCCCCACCTCCAGGCGGTACATATCCTTGTCGTATTCGAAGGTTACTGACCCTTCCAGCACGAGCAAAAATTCTTCGCCCTCATGCTTCATGGCCTGGACCCTCCCTCCGTTGGCCGGCACCCGTATTTCCAGCGGATCCATCACCCGATCCGGGCGCCGATGCGCGAGAGATTCGTAGTAGTTATTGAGTTTACTGCCTGATTCTGAGGGAGAAAAGTTGCGCTCGATCGGCTTGCGCTCACTCCTCCGCACGACACTGATGCGGGGCTTGTCGTCCAGGCCATCCAGCAGTTCTGAGAGCTTGATGCCAAGCGTCTCCGTCAGCTTGGCCAGACTGGTCAACGTGGGGGTCACTCGAAAGTTCTCCACTTTCGACAGCAGCCCTTTGGCGAGTCCCGACGACTCGGAAACCTCTTCAAGGGTTAAGCCCCGCTTCAGACGGGCGTTTCGAATACGCTGAGCCAGTTCTACCAAGTTCATAGTGATGCCGTGATGAGCAGCAACGCTACCACAGGAGACCCATGGAGCAAAGCCCTCACATTGCTGGAAGTGACATTTTTCTTTCCCGAAAGAAACAAAAAGTTTACATTGTGGCACTTTTATTTCTTTCAGGAAACACGAAAGCTCCATCAGCAATGAAACTCCTCCACTCACTTTTGATCGCTACGGGGATGTTGACCCTCGTTCCCCTGTCCGCCCACGGCTCCGTCTCACTGCTCGACGGTCTGGCATTTTACCTCGACTTCGAAGGAGCCACCCCAGTCGACACCTCAGGGAAGAACGTCACGATGACCAACAATGGAACGGGAGGGGTGACTTCCAACACGCTGTTTGGACATTATTCTGGCACTGAGAACCCAATCGCCATTGAAGGTCTGGCTGGCAAGGCCGGATTTTTCAACCGGGCCGACAAAGATTGGATCGGCGTCAATGCCAGCCTCGGGGCGGGTACCGCAGCTTCAGGAGGCACTTCGCTCGGGTACAGCTTCACCATCAGCGCCTGGTACTACCTGCAACCATCTGCCGATCCTATCGACCGTCTTT
>JBGGMQ010000670.1:0-3925 GCA_041287975.1 Verrucomicrobium sp.
TACGGCCCGCGCTTTCCCTGAATCATCAAAGAACGCGCCAGCGACTGGGAGCGGCGATCTCCGAATCGCCGGGGTGAGCGGAGCCGTTGGCCTCCGCTGGCGACTGTCATCCTTGCCCGCCCATCGCGGTCAACGGCGACGGGGACGTCGCCGCTCCTTGTACGGCCCGCACTTGCCCTGAATCGTCAAAGAACGCGCCAGCGTCACTTCATGTCTGGCGTCTGGAGTCTTCTAGTCTTCTGTCTGCCGCGCAGCGGCCCTGGTAAATATTTACCAATGGCAGTGTGAACGCGTTTTCCTGCGGCGTCTTGGTAGGATGTGAATTGCTCCATTCTCATGAAAATACCTTCCTTCCTCCCCCAGACCTTTCTGCTGCTGACGGCGGCGGTTTCCTTCTCCGCCGAAAAGCCGCCTGCGACGGAGCCGATCCTGCCCGTGGTGGACATCTCCGGGGACAAGGCCCGGCAGGTCGTTATTGCCGCAGGCACCCCGGAGACCTACCAGGGGCATCCGACCACGCTGCTCATGCCGGATGGGAAAACGATGTTTGCAGTGTGGAACATCGGGCATGGGGGCACGGCCGGGCCCATGGCGCGCAGTGAGGACGGAGGTCTCACCTGGGTGCGGATGGATGACCAGCTGCCTGATGGATTCAGGAAACATCGGAACTGCCCCAGCATCTACCGGATGGTGGACCCCGCAGGCAAGGAGCGGCTCTGGGTGTTCTCCGCCCGGCCGGGAATGTCCCGGATCATGAGTGGGGATTCAGGAAAAACATGGCTGGAGCAGACGCCCCTGGGGCTGGATTGCGTGATGACCTTCTCCAGTGTGGTGCAGTTGAAAGACGGCCGCTACCTGGGGCTGTACCACAAGGGTCCTGCGGGCAAGGACAAGTCCCCTCTGCAGGTGCTCCAGACCACGACGGCGGATGGTGGCCAGACCTGGGAGGCCCCCCGGGTGGTCGCGGCCGTGGAGGGGAAGGACCCTTGCGAACCGTTTGTATTCCGCTCCCCGGATGGCAACGAACTCTGCTGCCTGATGCGGGAGAACAAGCACAAGGGCCGCAGTCTGATGATGTTCAGTCAGGACGATGGTGCGACCTGGAGCCCGCCGCAGGATACCCCCTGGGGGCTGACCGGGGACCGGCACATGGGCGTGTATGCCAAAGATGGCCGGCTGGTGGTCGCCTTCCGTGACGTGGCCAGACAAAGCCCTACGCAGAGCCACTTTGTGGCCTGGGTGGGAAGGTATGAGGACCTCAAAAAGGACGGGCCAGGGACCGGAACGTACCGGATCAAGCTGCTGCACAGCCACGCTGGCCGGGACTGCGGGTATCCGGGCATGGCCGTGTTGCCGGACGGAACCATCGTGGCGACCACGTACATCAAGTACGCGGCGGGCGCCGACAAGCATTCCGTGGTGAGCACCCGCTTCAAGCTGGAGGAGACGGACCGCCTGCTGGCTAAGTGATTTGCTTGGACGGCCCTAAGCAGTGTCCATTTTGGCCGTTCTGGTGCGTTACTTTTCGCCCTCCTGCTCACCGTGTCCCCGTCGTCCTTTGCCATCCAGTCCGAAGTCGTCGTCACCCGTCGCAGCGGGCAGGTGCCCAGCAGGGTGGAGGCGCTGGAGATCATTCGCATGGCGCGTGGGCATGCCCTTTGGGCGGTGGAAGGGGAGCCGGTGGAGGTGAAGGAGCACGATGTCATCTTCGTCCTGCCAGGGCAGTTGTTCAGCGGCATTGAGTCCTCGGAGTCTGTACCTGTCCGTGCGGAGAGAATCGTCATCCGTCTGTCTCAGGCCAAGGGGGCGGGGGCGGCAGCGGCGCTGGCTTCGGCCCTGGGGGTGGATGCGGCGCATGCAGAGATGATCCTCGCCGCCCTTCAGAATGCCAGCCCACCCAAGGTCAACGTGGGCCAGGAAGGGGCCCGGCTTTGCGGGGAACTGGTGCGCAATCCTGATCCGCAAAGCCGCATGGAGCGCTCTTATCTGAGCGCATGTGTGTTCAAGCTGCTTTGCCGCATCTGCCTGTGCCTGGAGGGCAAGGCCCTTGGTGGAGGCACTCTGGCGGGCTCAGAACAGCGCGTGGTGGCCTTTCTCCAGGAACTGGAGTCCCGCAGCTCAGAGCCGTGGACGCTGGAGACCATGGCCCACGAGACGGGACTGAAGCGATCCCGGTTTGGCACCATCTGCCGTCAGTTGACGGGGGAGAATCCGATCACGTTTCTCAGTCGTTTGCGCGTGCGGGCCAGCCGCAAGCTTTTGCGTGAGTCCGGCATGAGCATCACAGACATCGCCATGGAGTGTGGCTTTGGCTCCAGCCAGTATTTCTCAAAGATCTTCCGCCGCTATCAGGGCCACGAGCCCACGCACTTCCGCCAACTCTCCGCAGAGACACGCCAGGGGCGCGGCATTCACTATCTGAAAGGCGACTCCGCCCGTACCGTGGCGCATGCCGAGATGCGCGTGGAGGTCGGCGACTTCACCGTGGAGTGCCGCATCACGCTTGATCGCCTCGGGGGCACCGCGGCCTCTTTGGAGTTGGGTCCGGATCGTTTCGGTTTCGACGGACGTCAGGGCTGCCTGTTCTGTGAAGGGGGCAACTTTGGCTCGGCGAGGTTCTTTGACCCTACGCACCGGCACATCCGGGAAGGCGTGCCGTTTGATTTCAAAGTGGAGCGTCTGGGCTCCCGGATCACCTTTGCCGTCAACGGGACCCAAGTGGCCACCCTCCCTGATGCCTCCAGTCGCGTGGTGGGTCTCGTAGGCCTGCGACCACTGCGCAATGGCATCTCCATTCACTCCTTCCGCGTGAACGGCCAGGAAGTGGCGCTGAAGAGCGTGCTGGTGGGTGAGGGGTGAGGGTGAGCGTCAGTGGATGCTGGATGGGGTTCGAGGTAAGTTAAATGTGCTGTGAGCTTTCGAAGCTGTTGGTAGTTCAAACTTTAGTTTGCCCAAGCTACGGCAGACGAACTGAGCAATCTAAAGATTGGACTACCTACAGAGCCTCGCCAGCGGTGGAAGCTGGGTAGTTCGAGTGTCCCACTCGTTCAGTCGCGATACCCCTGGCACCTCCGATACCCAGCATGGCCGAAGACACATCAGGCATCTGCGCACCGTCATGTCTTGAGTCTTGCGTCTTCCAGTCTTGTGTCTTCGCTGAAGCTGTTGGTAGTTCAAACTTTAGTTTGCCCCAAGCTACGGCAGACGAACTGAGCAATCTAAAGATTGAACTACCAACAGAGCCTCGCCAGCGGTGGAAGCCGGGTAGTTCGAGTGTCCCACTCGTTCAGTCGCGGAACCCCTGACAGTTCCGCTTCCACACCCGCACCGACAACACGTCACGGGCATTTCGTATCCTGCCGGATTCATCCGCTCATCTGCCGGGTTCACAAACCCAACTGCCAGAATGGTCATTCGCTCTTTGTGGCCGGGAGATTTTATCCGAGAATTAGAAATACGAAGAGGCGCAATTCTGACTGGCTCTGTTCCCCTTGAATTCGAATTTGTCGGAAAGGTTTTGGTATTGCTTCCATCCATCCCAATCATCATGAAATCAAGCCGCCGGCACCAGTTCTTGCTGTTTTTTGTTTTCCTTCTGACAACGCCGCCTGGAGTCATCTGCGGGCAAAATCTTCTGGTGAACGGCGGATTTGAGGAGCCTGGCGGATTCACGAACTATGCTCTCTTGAATGAAAATGTTTTCCCCGGTTGGGACACCGAAGGGGCCGACTCCTTGATTGAAATTTGGCAAAATGGCTTTGAGGAATATTCATATGGCCCGGTTCCGGCCTATGAAGGAGGTTATTTCGCTGAGGTCAACGGGACCTCGAATATCGGCTTCTATCAGGACTTTATCACACCCGAAACTGGCTTCTTGGACTACTCTTTTGCGCACCGGGGTCGTTTGGGAGTGGATACCATGCGG
>JBGGMQ010000671.1:0-4773 GCA_041287975.1 Verrucomicrobium sp.
ATGGAACCGGGACGTGTCCCACGACAGTCCATTGCCCAACGGTGCCGTTGGTAGATCCAACTGACTCGCCAGATCAGCACCCGCGTAAAGCAGGGTAGCCCAGTCGAGCAGGTCAAACTGTCTTGATCCGGTCGGAGTATAATCGAGAACGATTTGGAATCTTGTGCCACCCGCTCCGTTGGCGACGGATAATGTGCCGGTGCTTGAGACGATTTTGTCGTTGCCGCTGCTCCCTAGATGGAAATCCACTCGACTGCCTGAGTTGAGCGTCAAGCTGCCCGTCACTGTGAGTTGTCCGATACCTTGCTGACTGTCACTGGGCAGTCCCCCAGCATCCAGCACCGCCCCGCTGTTCACAGTCACCAGGCGGTTGACGACGCCTGTCCCGCGGAGGGTGGCACCGCTCTTGACCGTGATGAAACTGTTGGCCATTGCGTTGTTGGCAAGCAGTCCATTGACCACCAGTGTTCCTTCATTGACGTTGATCGCTCCACCGTATGTGGTGTTGCTTCTTCCGAGCACCAGTGAACCGGTGCCATGCTTGTCGATAATCCCATCTCCCGTAACTTCGCCTTGGATGGTCACAGCGTGTTCATAGGTGTGGACGACAGTTTCAGTATCCACTCGCACGGTCCGGTTGCTGTTCAAGGTTGTGGCCGAGCCAAACTGCAATCCTGTCCGGGTGGAAGTACTGTTCACATTCAAGACAAGGTCGTTGTTGGCATTGCCCAGCGAGCCATCTCCATAGACGACAAGCCCTCCCCGGACGATGTTAATGTTGGAAGCGAGAAAGGTGTTGTTCGCTTGAGTCAGGTGCAGCCTGCCCGCGTCCGTATTGCTGTCGTTGTCGATCAACAACTGGGAAAGGCTGTGTCCACCGGAAATCACTCCCGAAAGTGTCGCGTCGAAGGTGGATGCGGCGTCCACTGTGATCCGGGTGCTTATGCCGTCGGTCGTGGTCTGCAATTTGATGTTGTTGGCCAGGGTGCCGCTCCCTGCGCCATTGTCGAAGTAGAGGGCGGTGATGGAGAGCGTGTTCTCCATAATGATGTCGCCGCTGCCAAACGCTCCGTAGCCTGCTGCGGCATTGATGCGGATGGCCCCCGCAGTGGCCAGGTTCGGGCCGTAACGGATGATGGTTCCTCCAGAGTAGACGTTGGCGGCATTGAGGGTGAGTTGGCTGGTGCCCTCTTTGATGAGGCTGCCGGTCCCCAGGTTGATCACTCCATTCACATCAATTTTGGAGACGTTCGTCACAGATGCTACGTCGTTCTGTGTTCCACCTGTGAAAAGGAGGTTCTTGTTGTTCGCGCTAAGGGTATTGTTGAAGACCAGATTTACCGGGTTGGTGCTCAGTGACTGAGCGATGATGAAGGCATCCGCAGAGAACTGGATGGGTGTCGAGACAGTGTAATTCTGGGCTGAAGTGGGTGTCGCGTTGACGGCGATCCCGGTGTCAACGGTGAGTAAGGCCGACCCTGTGATGTCGAAGCCAGTATTGCTGGTGATCGTCAGCATGCCCACGGTTTTGGCCGTCGCCAGCGAGACGGAACTGGATCCGCTCAATGTGGAGAAAATGACGTCATTGCCGCTCGTGGGCAGTGTACTGTTCGCCCAATTTGCAGCCGTGTCCCAACTGGTTCCTGATCCCTGATTGGTCCAGTTGGTGAGCGTCGTCCGGTCAGACATCAACGCGAAGCTGAACAGATCGATATCGCCGGTCAACTCTTGCAGGAGGGCCTCAGGTAAATCTCTAGTCTGAATGCGCCATCCTTTGCCAAATGTGCCGTACATCCAGATGTTGTCCTCGCCGCCGGTGCTTGCTTCGGGGCTGAGCATCAAGGTGGAAGTCAGTGGATTAAGCCCTGGTGCATAGAGCGTGTAAGTGCCTTCCGAGGAGTGCACGAGGATGAAGTTTCCTCCTTCAATGTCTCGCGTCATGTTGGCGTTGACTCTACCCAATGCGTAGATGCCCGTGCCTGTGCTGACGACGGAAGTCTTCGGCACATAGACGAAACCAAATTCGCCATTCACCTTGGTGGAACCATTGGCGTCGTTCGCCCTTACGATGACCGTCCAAGTCCCATCAGCGTTGGTCCGGGAAAGAGCGTACCGGCCAACGTTGTCACCGCCAACGACGAGCAGGAGCCCATCGGTGACGGAGTTAATGACTCCTAGGGCATTGCTCAGCTTGATTTGATAGACGCCATTGGTGGCCGGATCATCGTAAATGTAGTTGGTGTCGCCGGCGGAGGGCGTGGTGCTGGTTAACACCAGTCCTGAGCTTCCTATGAGCGTATCCAACGGGTCTGTGGCAGTTACCGTGGCGTTGGCGCTTCGTACGTGGCCTCCGATCCATCCGTCCGCGTAGGAAAAGTATGCGGCGGCTACGTTGATGTTGATCTCGTCGCCCGCATCAAGCGCGCTGCCCGACGTGACCGTAGTTGGGATGAAATAACGGTTTGACGTTGTTGTGGCTATGGAAGCCGTTGCGTAGTTGACGCCAGCAGGACTGTCTCCCAAGGCAGAATTGTCCCGAAAGAGTTGGCTTGCTGACGAGATCAAAATTCCCCGGACGCGGTCCGAATCTGCGGCGGGGTCAAAATCGACCACAAAGTCTCCCCGAGTAGAATTATAGCCAACAGTCATGGCGGCGCTGCTGCTGTAGCTGAGTGCCAGGGTGACGTCACTGCCGCCTCCACCTGTTTGTGAGATATCCAGGTTTCCAAAAATGATGGCTGATGGAGCTGCTACGGGCAGTGCGAGGAGGCCAAGGAAGAGACCAGCAGAGAGAAATTTCAAGGGGGGACGATGCTTGGAGACGTTCTGCACAATGGAGAGAGCTATGAGCTTCCTTCATTCCGGGGGCTTCCAGGAGCGAGGGTCTTCGTGAGAAGATTTTGTCACATTGAAAACTATTGGTAGCCTTTGAGAATGAAGGGGTTCGATAGTTTTTTGCGAGGGTTGCCTGGATTGCAGAGCCGGTCCAACGGCAAGCGCCGTCGCGAAAAATGAGCCTTTGTGAAAGACTCGAATTTCCGTTTGCGTTTCATGGTATATCTCTGGTATACCAGTAGCACACCATGACCGACTCCCTCAGCACGAAGGCCTACCACCATATTCAGCGGAAGCTGCTTTCCGGCGAATGGGGCTCAGGGGATGTTCTGTCTGAGCTGAGCGTCGCTCAGGAGATGGGCATCAGTCGCACCCCGGTGCGGGAGGCGTTTCGCAATCTTGAGCAAGAGGGAGTCCTGGAGCAGGTTCCCCGATTCGGCACACGCGTCCGGTCCCTTGATCGCAAGGACATGGTGGAGCTTTTTGAACTGCGCGAAGCTCTTGAACCCTATGCCGTCGCCCAAGCTGCGGGACGGTTGAATGTCGAGGATCGCGAAACGCTGCGGGCTCTGTGTGCAGAATTCAAGCTCACCGCCTCTGATCTGCGTCAGAAGGGGAAGTCCAAACCCGACGCAGGGATGATGAAACGACTGATGTCCGCGGACATGGCCTTTCACCAGTTGCTCATTCGCGCCTCGGGAAACCGACGAATGATGAAGATCGTCGCAGAGAGCCGGGTGCTGGCCCAGATTTTCACAACCTCCCGTCAGGAGCATGACATCAAAGTCATCGAGCAGACCTACCAGCACCATATCAGCATTCTGGAGGCGGTCGAATCCGGGCGAGGGGACACGGCCCGGGAAATGATGGCTGAGCACATCCGGGCCAGCATGAACGAAGCCCTCGCCCACTATGACCGCCAGCACGCGGCGGCGGACACCCGGTCCATCTCCCTGGGACTGCCCGAAGAGATGCTCACTGAGCTGCATCGCATTGAGAAGCATGGCAAGGCCATCGCTTCCCGGAAACGCGTCAAAGCTTCCTGAAGCCTGGTGCGTGTCTGTTCTTGTCCTTTCACCCTCCTCACTCCGATATCATGATGATACTGCCTCGCGCCTCCATCTCTGTGCCACTCCTCGCGGCTGGCCTAGCCTTGTTGACTGCTGGACCCGCCTTCGGGTTGGAACGTCTCAAGTACAACAATCCCGGGTTGAAAGTCGACCTCGGTGTGGGCCTGTGGGCCTGGCCGCTGCCAATGGATTTCGACGGTGATGGCGATCTCGATCTGGTGGTGAACTGCCCGGAC
Source organism: Verrucomicrobium sp. (assembly GCA_041287975.1). Lineage (GTDB taxonomy): Bacteria > Verrucomicrobiota > Verrucomicrobiia > Verrucomicrobiales > Verrucomicrobiaceae > Verrucomicrobium. The sequence continues at coordinate 4,142 of JBGGMQ010000671.1, forward strand.
AAGCCTTCCAACGGCACCTACTTCTTTGAGAATGCCAGTGGGGATACGGCAAAGGACAAGATGCCCGTTTTCAAGCCTGGACGTCGCATCAGCAAAGGCATGCAGAATGTTCAGGTGAGTTATGTCGAGGGCCAGCCCGTCGTGATGAGTCCCGGCATGGTGCACACGGACTTCCTCACAACAGGGCTCGATCAAGGCACCAAGATTGATCTGCCTGCCAACGTGCACCCCAACAAGGTGCGTGCGAACATGTGGCGCTCGGTGGACTATGATGGCGACGGCCTGCTGGACATCATGGTCGGGGTGGGGGACTGGACGGAGTACGGCTGGGACAACGCCTATGACGAAAACAGTCGCTGGTGCAATGGCCCCATTCGCGGTTATGTCTATTTCGCACGGAACGAGGGCACCATTGAGCAGACCAAGTATGCCAAACCCGTGAAGGTCGTGGCTACGGACCGTCCCGTGGAAACCTTTGGCTGGCCTTCGCCCAACTTCGCGGACTTCGATGGCGACGGCGACCTTGATCTGCTCTGCGGCGAGTTCCTGGATGGCTTCACTTATTTCCAAAACACCGGGACCCGGGACAAACCAAAGTACGCCTTGGGCAAGAAGCTCAAGACGGGGGATGG
>JBGGMQ010000672.1:0-4411 GCA_041287975.1 Verrucomicrobium sp.
ATGCCGAAGGCGATGGTGGCGACGATGATGTCCACCGAGCCATTCATGAAGCCGTCCTGTACCTCGCTGCGCACGTCATCTGGCAGGCCGGCATGGTAGGCACGGGCATTGAGCCCAGCCTTGCCCAAAGCGGTGGCCACCTCCTCGGCAGTCTGCTGGAGTGTGACGTACACGATCGCAGGAAAGCGCTGCTGCTGATTCAGCCGCTGAGTGAGCAGAGTCAATCGTTTCTGGGCAGGTGCCGGAGTGATGTGGATGGCCAGATTCCGCCGCAGGAACGTGGTCTGCACGTGATCTGGAGGCTCGATCCGAAAAGTCCGGCAAATGTCCTGCGCGACTCCCGGGGTGGCCGTGGCCGTGAGCGCCAGGACGGGGTGCAGCTTCAGCTTCCTGGCGACCTCCGCAAGGCGCAAGTATTCGGGTCGAAAGTTATGCCCCCACTCGGAGATACAGTGGGATTCATCGATGGCCAGCAGCGAAATCTTCACCCGGCTGAGGCGATCCATGAAGGACTCACTCATGAGACGCTCCGGGGCGATGTAGAGCAGGCGCAGGCGACCGGAGCGCATGTCCGACAGCACTTGAGAGACCTCATCGGCCGAGAGTGTCGAATCCAGCCGGGCGGCCGCGATGTTCTTGGCACGCAGCGCCTCGACCTGGTCCTTCATCAAGGCGATGAGGGGAGAGATGACCAGCGTCAGCCCCTCCAGAAGAAGGGCGGGGAGCTGGTAACAGAGGGATTTGCCGCCGCCCGTGGGAAAGACCGCCAGCGAAGAACGACCTGCAAGGAGGGCCTCAATGACCTGCTCCTGACCTTCGCGGAAGGCATTGTGGCCGAAGTACTGCTTCAGGGTGGCTCGGAGATCAGTGCCCATGGGGTGCCGTAAGAGGAGAAAAGTTGAAAAGGGGGTAGAGTAAAGGGACTGGCGGGCGGGTTGGCTCAGCCTTCCGCCCGGTTGCGCATGGCATCCGCCACTTGGGCGAAGAAGCCGCCCATGGTGGGAGCAAGGTCCGCGGGAATGCCTACTTCCTGCATGGCAGCCCCCATGAGATCCAGCCAGCGATCCCGCTCGACTTCGCCAATGCTGAAGGGCATGTGCCGCCCACGCAGGCGGGGATGGCCGCGCTCCTGGATGTACCGATCCGGCCCGCCAAACCGGTAGATGAGAAAGTCCCGCAAGCGGCGCTCGGCATTCTCCCAGTCATCTGGAGGGTAGAGAGGGCCCAGCACGTCATCTGTACGGACGCGACGGTAAAATGCGCCCACCAGGCGCGCGAGTGCGTCCTCACCAAGCAGGGTGTAAAAACTGTCTACCATGACTGCAACTTATCTGTTCAAAAGAACAGATCGCGCCGGACGACAAATTTGTCCACCAGTTTGTCGCTCTGGTTCGTTAAAGTAACCTACCTTGAACACTCTCCCGTGGAGAGGGTGTCCATGGGTACCCGCCCACCTTCATTTCTCAAAGTTTTGGGAAGAAATGGGAAGCTCGCAACTCGTATCCTCCATACAGCATCTGTTCTCCTCCTTTCCCCAATGAAACTTCCGCTTCTATTCGCCCTTATGAGTGCCGCTGGCCTGTCCGCCTCCTCCGCTGCTGAACCCGAAACGAAACCCGCCGCCGCCCCTGCCAAGACGGAAGAGGCCATCTTTGGTGCTGGCTGCTTCTGGTGCACGGAAGGCTGCTATCAGATCGTCAAGGGAGTCGTCTCTGTGAAGAGCGGCTACACCGGGGGTTCCGTCAAGAACCCGACCTACAAGCAGGTCTGCAACGGCGACACCGGCCATGCCGAAGTGATCAAGGTTGTGTTTGATCCTTCAGTCGTGAAGTTCAAGGATCTGGTGGACCTCTTCTGGTACTCCCACGACCCTACCACGCTGAACCGTCAGGGTGCCGACGTCGGCACGCAGTACCGCTCGGCGATCTTCTACACGACTGAGGAGCAGAAGGCCATTGCTGAGGCTTCCAAGGTGTCCCATGCCAAGGACTTCTCCTCTCCTATCGTGACGGAGATCACCGCTGCCTCCGTCTTCTATCCCGCCGAGGACTACCACCAGAACTTTGCCAACAACAACCCGACCCAAGGGTACGTCTGCAACGTGGTGCTGCCCAAGGTGGACAAGTTCAAGAAGAAGCTCAAAGAGCTGTCGAAGTGATGTGACTGGATAGCGTCTCTTAGGAAGCCGGGCCTGTGCAGTACAGACGCCCGGCTTTTCTTTGCCCATTTGTAATGGCAGGGCCAACGGCCTCCGCTTGCGGAGCCGCCCCCTTCATGGCATAGCGGGGGCTTGAACGACAAGCCCCTCCTGGCCACCCGGACATCTGAACCTCCCATGGCCGTCCTGAGTGCAGTGACGGCATTCTTTTTGTGGGGAGTGCTGCCCATCTACTGGAAGGCGGCCGTTCCCATCGGCTCGGCCGTGATTGTCGCCCACCGGGTGTGGGGCACCATCCTTTTTCTCGTCCCACTGCTGAAGTCGCGCGATGAGTTTGATGACTGGATCGCGGCCCTCAAAACGCCGAGTCTGCTGCGAGTGCATGGCTGGGCGGCGCTGCTGCTCACGGCCAACTGGTCCCTCTTCATCTGGGCGAACCAGCACGGTCGGATCGTGGAGGCCAGCGTGGGCTATTTCCTGAATCCCCTGTTGAACGTGTTCATCGGCTTTCTTTTTCTCGGGGAGCGTCTGAGCCGCCTGCAAATGGTGAGCGTGAGTCTGGCAGGCCTGGGCGTGCTGATGCAGGTCATCATGGTGGGGCATTTCCCGTGGATCGCGCTGCTGCTCGCCTCCACCTTTGGCGTCTACGGGCTCGTGCGCCGACGGTCCTCTTTGGGATCGCTCACGGGACTGGCAGTGGAGACCGTTCTGGTGCTGCCCTTTGCGCTAGCCTGGCTGACTTGGTGCCATTTCCAAGGCCTGCCGCTGTGGGGCAGTGGCACTTCTCTGGAGATCGGTCTTGTCATCGGCGCCGGCGTGGCCACCGCGCTGCCGCTGCTCACCTTCGCCTATGCCGCCCGGCAGCTGCGCTTCAGCACCCTCGGGCTGCTCCAGTTCATCGCCCCCACGGGACAGTTCCTCCTGGGGGCACTGTTGTACCGCGAACCCGTGACCGTTGGTGCCATGGTTTCATTCGCCTTCATCTGGGCAGGAGTGGCGGTGTTTTGTTTGAATGCGTTGGGTGGGGGAGGAAGTGGAAAGTAGTAAGTAAAAAGTGAAAGGCCGTGGCGAGACACCCACGGCAATGCGAATTCAGCTTCTTTTAGAGCCTGCCTGCGCCCCTTTCAACCAAACCCAAGTCGCCCCCCAAGTGCCGCTCTGCCCACCCGCAGGCCATTGCCAGGACGCCACCATGGGCAGGTTTTCCAGAAGCCGATGCACACCCTCGCGCAGGGTGCCTGTGCCTTTGCCGTGGATCACCCGCACGGTGGTGATGCCTTTAGCGAGACAGGCCTCGAAATAGTCTGGCAGAAGGTCGCCGATCTCATTCGGACGAAAGGTATGCAGATCCAGCTCGCCCGTGATGGGGAGGGGGACGGGTTCATCCGAAAACGGATCGAACTCGGCGTCGGGGTTGGGATCTGGGGCGGGTTCGTTCGGCATGGTGGAGGTTTTAGTTTTGAGTTTTCGCCGGAGAACGGTTGTAATGGTACGAATGTTTCTGCTGTACACCACACGGATACTCGCCTGGCTTGGAGTTGTCATCGCCCTTGTCTGGTGGGGATGGATGCGGCCTGTCTTACGGGGAAACTTTGCCTTCAACTGGCCACAGTACTCGGCGACTGGAGCATGGGAGTTCAAGGAGAAAGCTCTCAAGATGGGGCGGTGGACTCACGATGACGGCGAATGGGTGGGACGATGGGGTGACCGTGATTGGATGGAGCGCTTCGTCCGCGAAATGGAAGGTGGCGGGAAAATGGAGGGTTGCTTCAACTTCCACAAAGAGTCCGCTCTGGCTCTTATGACCAATCAATCGCCGCCGGAAACGCTTGGTCCGGGCCTAACCTTTGAACAGTGGTGGCTGGATTGGTGGCGGGACAACCAGCACCTCCGTCAGGAGGAATGGATTCGTGATGGCTTCGCCCAACAGGGAATCGTCGTAAGCCTTCCTGCCTCAGCAGATGACTGGCCCAAACTGTTGAAAGTCATGGGAGCCATCGCTGGCCCGGAAGAACATGGTCGCCCACCTCCCTTGTACAGCTCTGCATTACGCTACAATGCTTTCCGCTGGCTGCGGGATTCAGGATTCGAACCCGTCGCATTTGCTCTGGACAGTCCCCCTGCCTCCGAAAGCGGTGAAGTGCGGGACGGACTGCGAAAGTATCAGGAAATGATCAAGCTCTGGGTGGACTTGCCTGCCCCAGGTCGCCTGCCTCTGTCCAAGTTTGACGATTCGAGCGCCTACATGCTGGC
>JBGGMQ010000673.1:0-3273 GCA_041287975.1 Verrucomicrobium sp.
TCGGAGCCAGGCTAAAGCCCTGGCACTACTTTTTAACAGCCGCCTGCCGCAGAGACGCCAGCGCACCCGGTAGGTTGCAGAGAGACATTTCAGTGGGGAGGTGCTTCCAGCGTGCTGACTTCTGCATCCTGCGGAAGTCCCGCAAGCCGATCAAGCGCCCCGACACCCAGCGCTTCTTACGCCCCCGGACGACCAAGCAATATTGCATCGGAAAATAGGTATTGGGGGATCGCAAGAGTGCCGTCTGCCGCAGGGAAAGCTCACCCGAGAGGCAGACAGAGAATCAACTCCGCAGCGACCCGGATGTTCCCGGCAAGATGCCAGGAACGGCACGCAGGATGCGCGCGGTCCCCGAGTTCAACTGCCTCCTCCGGCGGAGTTCAAAAAGTAGCCCGGTTGTCTCAACCGTTCAGTACATGCCACCCCTGACGTCCTCTCTGCCAACCACGTCTACGTCCTTGCAACTCACCTTCACGCTTCGCTACCGCCCCGGCTGGGACAGCCAGACTACTGCTGTCATCTCCACGCTCCACGGCCCCTTATCCCTCTTCCCTTACCCCTTGACCCTCTCCCCTCCAAACAACAAGACCGGAGCGTTGCCGCTCCGGTCCCAGATTTAGCTTACAAAAGAACCCAAAAAGCTACACCGACAATACTACTTCAGCTTCACCGTGATCTTCTCTTTGCCCTCGATCTTCACGCCATCGAAGCCTTTGAAGGCCTCTGCAGCCTGCTGGGGCGTCTGGTCTTTCTTGTCCATCATCTCGGTGAATTTCTTGAAACCTTCGGGCTTCTCCAGGAGCTTGTCGAAGTTCATTTCCAGGATGGTCACAGTGTCACCGCTCACGTGGCTGGCGTCGCTGCTGGCGATGCCGTTGGCCCCTTTCAGGGCGAAGGAGAACTTCATGCCGGCGAACATGGGCTTCATCATGGCCATCTGGGCCTCCATGTCCTTGGGCAGCTCAGGCTTGGGCGCATTGGGGTCCTGTTCCTTGGGCTTGTCCGCAGGCAGGTCGACCGTGAGGGTGTCGCCTTTCAGGCTGAAGGTCATGCCAGGCTTCGTGGAGTCGGCCTTCACATCACCGGGCTGGTACTTGAGCTTGCTCACGTCGCTGAAGGCATAGACCGCCTTCACACCCACGCGGCCATCCGGGGAGCTGATCTCCTCAAAGGACTTGAGCGTCACGCCCTCGCCCAGTTTCGAGGCTTTCTCGGCCGCCTTTTCCTTGCTGGGCAGGATTTCCGGCTTGCCACTGCCACCTTCGCCCCCCTGGGCACCAGCCGCCATCATGGCCTTGAGCTGGGCACTCACGAGAGTGCTCTCTTCTACGATACCGGTACCATCCTTGTTGACGGTGATGACGGAACTCAGCTCAAAGCAGCTCGCCAAAAGGAGCGACGCCGCGAGAGCACAGGCGGTACTAAAGAATTTTCTCATACGCCCACCTTATCAAGCGAGCTGTCAGCGACACAAGGCTGATTTGGGGAAAAAATCGTCAAAAAAGCCTGCGAATGCCCGCTTTCTCCAGTGCCCACGGACATCGCTGCAACCATGAACGCGCCTCCTGCCCTATTCCCCTGAATGCAGTATCGGGGCCCGGGCAGGCAGATTCTTTTGCACCCATGCCAGCGCCGCCTCACGTGTGGTGAGCTCCCCTTCCAGTTGCAGATTCTGCACCGCCATGAGCATCTCCCCCAAGGCGGGACCTGCGGGCACGCCCAACTCCATCACATCGTGGCCATTGATGAGCGTCTTCGGGATCAGGGGCACGGGCTCTGCGCCGAACTCCGCCTGCTTTTCCCGTACGAACTCATAGTTGTCCGAGAGACCATTGCTGCTCATGCAGTCCACACGGTGCAGCTCCATCTCATCCTCAAAGCCGGGCCGCGCCATGAAGCGCTTCAGCTTGGACACGCGCATCTTCTTCACGTCCTTGAAGACCATGTGGTTCGCCACCGCCTCCACCGTGGGCTCGATCACGTCATTGGGGAACTTGAGCCGACGCAGGATCTCCTCCGTCATCTCCGCACCCAGCTTGTCATGCCCGTTGAAGCGAATGCGCCCGTCCGGATCCATCGTGAAAGTGGCCGGCTTTGCGATATCATGAAACAACACGGAGAGCACCAGGGACAGCGACACCTCCTCCGGCAGCAGCCCGAGCATGATGCGGGTATGAACAAACACATCCCCCTCGGGATGGAACTGCGGCGGCTGCTCGCACCCCTTCAGCACCAGGATCTCCGGCAGCACCTCCGCCATGAGGCCGCTGTCCACCAGCAGGTCAAAACCCCGCACGCGATTCGAATGCAGAAAGATGCGCACCAGCTCCTCGCGGATCCGCTCTGCGCTCACGCTGCCGATGCGCGGTGCCATCTCCTTCATGGCCGCCCATGTCTCCGGCTCGATCTCAAAATTCAACACTGTGGCAAACCGCACCGCCCGCAACAGGCGCAGCTGATCCTCCTGGAACCGTGCCCGCGCATTGCCGATCGCCCGCAGCACCCCTTTCTCCAGATCCGCACGCCCGCCCACGTAGTCCAGCACCTCGTCCTTCAGAGGATCGAGGAACAAACCATTCACCGTGAAGTCCCGCCGCCGGGCATCCTCCTGCGCGTCCGTGAACTCCACTGACTCCGGCCTGCGACCGTCCACGTACTCCCCGTCCCGACGGAATGTGGCGATCTCAAAGGCATGCTCCCCGGACCTCACCAAGATGACGCCGAAGTGCGCCCCCACCGCGAACGACTTGGGAAACAAGCGCTGCACCTCCTCTGGCCTCGCGCTGGTGGCGATGTCATAGTCCTTGGGCTGCTTGCCCATGAGCTGGTCCCGCACACACCCGCCTGCCAGCACAGCTTCATGCCCCGCCTCGACGAGACGCTGAATGAGTGAGATGGCCGTGGCACGCATGGAGGACATGGGAATGGATGACGTTAGGGGTTAGGCGTTATGAGTTAGGCGCATTTTAACACACACGAAACACGCTGGCATGGATGCGCCTGAGAATGTTCGACGGATTCACCCATTTTCCTGGCTCACCGCTCCACTGCGCTACCGGCTCGCCGAATTACTGGTTTACCGGATTACCGTTTCACCGGAGCCGAGTGTTTTTTCACCGCGGGAAGGGTGAGACCGATCTCCGCTGCAGACACCACGGGAGGCACAGGACGGCCACCGTCGAAGTCCGCATCGTCAAAGTGCCACCACTCCGTGTCCAGCATGCTGAAGCCCGCCGCCGTCATGGCCAGTTGCAGAGAGAGGCGACGCGCCTT
>JBGGMQ010000674.1:0-3053 GCA_041287975.1 Verrucomicrobium sp.
AAGGTTGCAGATTTGACGCCTTTGCACCGGATGCTGAAAAAGGATCTGGATGGTGCGAGGCGTTTCGCGCCCTACATCAACCTGTATCTCTCCGGCAACCCCTGGTCTGAAGATTCGAAGAAGCTGATGGCAGAGCTGAAGACGCTCCATCTCCGGGTGAATGAATAGTCATGAAAGTGGCTTTAGAGGGGCCGACAACCTGCTTGTCACGGGGGAGAGTTCGCGTATAGGTTGAGTGAACCCCTCCCGTTTTATTTCATGCGTACCCAGCGGTTTTTCCCCGGATTCACCACAGCAGCTCTCGCGAGCCTGATGGCAGTCGCTCTGGCGGCTGGCCTTTCGTCATGCGCAACCAAGAAGCCGGTGCTCACGGCGGCAACGGCGAAGCCGAAGTTCGTGATGTACCACTGGGAAGGGGACGGGGTTCCGGGGGCACCCTCGATCATCATTTATCTCGATACTCAGAAGGCTGAGTTCTACCGCGACAACAAGCTTGTAGGCTGGACCTTCGTGGCTACTGGAAGGGCGTCCCATCCCACGCCAACAGGAAGCTACAACATCATTGAAAAAACTCGGGACAAGATTTCAAACCTCTACGGCAAGCTTCTGGACGCCAACGGCAACGTGGTGGACAGCGACTTCAATACCAGCAAGGAGGAAATGCCTGAAGGGCACCAGTTCGTGGCAGCCCGTATGCCTCTGTTCCTGAGATTGCGTAATGATGGCGTGGGACTGCATGTGGGACCGATCCCTCGGCCGGGCGCGACAGCCTCTCATGGTTGCATCCGCGTGCCCCGGTACATGGCTGAGAAGTTCTTTGCCAATACCTCCATTGGAACTCCAGTGACAATCCTGGCCACGACTCCAACGGTGGCCGAGGCGAAAAAAGAGAAGCGAAAAGCACGTAGAGAAGCTGCGAGAGCCGCGGGCTAGGGTTAAAAGTGGTGGCGGTCAGTCAGTGTAGAAGAGCCGTCTCGACTCTCGGTGATTTGCCTGTGGATAGGTCGCTACGGCTAATCTCTCGGCAGGCCTTACAGGAGTTCCGAGGCTTCGTCTCGACATGGGGCGCTTTTGGGCTCTCCAAGGACACGGGGGATCGGATCGTAGCAACTCTTCTTTCGGAGTAGGCAAGCCTTGTTCATCTCCCCAACGTTGGGCTTGTTGAGGCACCCTCTTTTTCGAGGAAGAGTTTCGACCAACCCAAATCTGACTTAATTTGTCAGGTCCAATCCGTGCCCTGCCAAAGAAAAAGGCGAACCTTGCGGTTCGCCTTTTGGAAAAGAGAGGGATCGGGATCGATACCAGAACTAGCGGCTCTGAGTGCGGCTGTAGCCGGCCTGGGAGGTGAAGCCGAGCTGGGGAGGGAACTCTTCATAACCTTTCCAGGTGTCATAACGCTCGTCCTTGTAATAAGGGGGCTTGTAGCCACCTTTGTACGCTGGGAAGGGGAAGGTCACGAGCTCAAAGAGACCGTAGCCAACCCGCACCAAAGTGCGGCTGGTGCCTTCAACAACCATCGAAGTGGCAGCGGCGTTGACGCCATCCTGACGCTCAACTTTGCTCCAGGTCGAAGGGTACTCGGTCGTACCATAAGCCAAGTTCGCCAGTGAGCGGGAGAGCTTGCGGCTCCAGTTCCATTTGGCGCCGGGAGGCGACTGAATGTCCGCAAAAGCGAGGCTGCCCAAGGTAAGGGCACCGACTAGCGTAAGAATGATACGATTTTTCATGAAGGAATTACGGTGAAGTTAGCCAAAATGAGGTGGTGTTGGCAAGAACGAAAAGGAGGAAAAGTCCAGAAAATGAGGAAGTGACGAATTCTTCAAAAGCGATACGCCGCTGTGAAGACAACTGGCTGTTGGGATATTATTCCACGTCGTCGCCTGCCTCTGTCAGGCGCACAAGTGGAAGTTGCTGTTCTTCGATCTCGACAGGGGGGTGAATCAGCTCTTCCAGACGGTTCTTGAGCCCCTGAAACTCGGGAGAAGTGAACTGGGCGGGGCTGCGAGGGCGGGGGACGGGATTCTCGATAAACTCCACCACGCGCCCAGGATTGTTCCCCAGGACGAGAATGCGATCGGAGAGGTAGCAGGCCTCGTCCAGGTCATGAGTGATGAAAAGGATGGTGACATCCACCTTGCGCCAGATTTGCAGGAGGTAGCTCTGCATCTGGGCCCGGGTCTGGGCGTCCAGGGCACCAAAGGGCTCATCCATGATGAGGACGCGAGGCTCATTGGCGAGGGCGCGGGCAATCGCGACGCGCTGCTTCATGCCGCCCGAGAGTTCGTGCGGATACGAGTTCTCAAATTTGGTGAGACCGACCATGTCCAGCCATAGACCCGCCTCGCCCTCAGCCGTGGATTTATCCTTGCCCCGCATCTCCAGCCCGAACATGACGTTGCGTTTTACGGTGAGCCAGGGGAAGAGGGTGTAACCCTGGAAGACCATGCCGCGATCAGGGCCGGGGCCGCAGACGGGGTTGCCATCCAGCAGGATCTGGCCGCCGTTGGCTTCATCCAGACCTGCCACGATACGAATGAAGGTGGATTTGCCGCAGCCGGAAGGTCCGATGACGGTGATGAACTCCCGGCGGTGGATGTTGAAACTGAGATTGTCAAAGACAGTGCGGCTGCTGCCCTCGTCGCCGAAGTCCTTGCGCAGCTTGTCCACAGTAAGGATGACGGGCCGTTCGTAGATTCGCTTGAACCGGTCTGCCACGGGGGGCGCTTGCACCCGGTAGTCTGAGGCGAGAGGGGCGTGGTGTGAAGACATGAGGAGGAGGTCCTGGCAAAGGGGGCTGCGAATGCGACGGCTCGGGTGGGATCAAACCGAGGTTGGTGGATCGGCCTGAATAGGAGTGGCGGCAGGAGTTGCTGAGCTGGGGGGCTCCGGTTTTTTGGTAGCCTGTGCTGCGGATCTGGAGAAGAGTTTCCCAAAGAGAGAGGGGCCACGGCTGCGCCGGCGCCAGGGGAAGAGGAATGTACCGATCTTGCCTAGAATGAGGTCGGTGCCGAGGCCAATGAAGCCAATGAGGCAGATGGCGGCGTAGACGTTGT
>JBGGMQ010000675.1:0-24081 GCA_041287975.1 Verrucomicrobium sp.
ACTTGCTGCACCGGGTCATCTGCCGGGCCTGCGCTCAGCATGCCGTGGACCGCTATGTGTCAGCGCAGGACATGGCTCTGGCACTGCGGGGGCAAAAGATCCCTGAGCGAGGTGCCAGGCGAAAGGTGCTGCTAGCCTCGGGAGCCTTGGCGCTCCTGGTCGCTGGCGGAACGCTGTGGTGGGCGGCTGGGCAGCAGCCTGTCACCTCTACTTTCCGTCGCACGGAGCCATTGCTGAACCTGCGTTCCGAACCTCCTGGAGCGGAAATCTATTCCAACGGCCACAAGCTGGGCGTGACCCCGCTTTCGCTGAACCCATCTGAAGAAGTGCTGGCGCTGTATCAGGTGCGACTGGCCGGGTACCGGGTGCAGGAGGTGGAGCACCGGGCGAACAAAAAAATGCCGACGACTTTTGACCTCAAGCTGGAGCCTTCCAAGCTTCCCCAGCCTGGGGAGCGGTGGGCCAACAGCCTGAATATGACCTTCCTGCCCCGGCAGTCGGGCCATACCAGTGAGAGCCCGGTCGAGATGAAATTCTTCGATCAGTTCCTGAAGGCCAGTGGCCGCCCCTTCGAGGGCCGGGTGGTCCCCTACCTGCCACGCGGGGAGAAGACGGCCATCTACATCGCTGTCGTGCCGCCCGGGGATATCGAGGCCTTTCGCTACTGGCTGGCCGATGCTGACCGGTCGAAGGGTTTTCTGGCCAACGAGCACCACTATGAGTATGAGGTGCTGCCGTATCTGGAAACGCCCGGCCAAGGGCAGAGCTCAAGCCCGGTCCCCGAAACGGACCCAGTGAACGGTGATTCCCGCGATGACTCTCGAGAATGGCAGGCTTTTACCTTGAGGGTAGAGCGACAAGGTTATGGAAGCGTGCTGGTGCGCACGAATCCCGCTGGCGTGAAAGTTTTCCAAAGGGACGAGCTCTTGGGGATCACTCCCTTGGAACTGCCGAGAATGCGAACGGGTGATGTGGAGTTTGATCTTCGAGGCGATGGTCTGACGGATTTCGTGCTCGAAGGCAATGTGAACGAGAACGAAATGCTGGACCTGTATGCCGACATGGAGGCGCGGCGCACCGTCACTTTTGGCAGAGAATGGCGCAATTCCATGGGACTCAAGTTCATCCCCTTGGGAGACATTTTGATGGGGGCCTATGAAACGCGTCGGCGTGATTATGCGGAGTACGTGAAGGCGACCAACTCCCGCCGCCCGGCGACCATTCCTGACCAGCAGAAGGGGGCGGCTTTTCCGGTGGTGGCCTTGGATCGCGCCGAAGCCCGGGCATTCTGTGAATGGCTCACAAAGAAGGAACGAGAACTAGGTCTCATTGGAAAAAGCGACCGCTACCGTCTGCCGAGTGATGAAGAGTGGAGCCGTGCCGTGGGGCTGCCACTTGAGCGTGGGCGTGACCCTGCCGAGCGCAACAGCCGCATTCGCGGAGTATATCCCTGGGGTTATGAGTGGCCGCCACCTCGCGGAGTGGACAACTTTGCCGATGAAGCAGGTGCCCATCGCCAGGGGCTTGTGGCCACCATTCCCAACTACGACGACCGTTACCCGGCTTTGGGAGCGGTGACGTCGCTGCCTCCCAACAAAAAGGGTTTTGCAGGCTTGGCGGGGAATGTGAGCGAGTGGGTGGAGACCGACTATGACTCGACACCCTCCAAAGAGCCTGTGGAGCAGGTGATGGGAACGGTGCGAGGGGGGAACTGGCGCACTTCGAATCCAGACGAATTACTCTCTTCGGCACGCATGGCCGTGCCTGTGAATGCGCGTCGCGACAGCGTTGGTTTCAGGATGGTGCTCTCCCGGGAGCCTGAAGGCAGCAAGACCACCGCTTCTGGTGCGAAGTTGTGAAGTGCACTCCGCACGCTACTTGAACCACCTTTGGGTTATTTGGCACCATCTCCCGCCCGCTGAAAACTGAAAACTTGAAACTGAAAACTCTTTACGAATTGCTGCTCGCCAAGCCGCCTTTCAGACCCTTGGAGGCGGTCTTCTTCGACTTCAACACCATGGGCGTGGTGGGAGGACCGGCTGGAGAAGCCGAGTAGATGACGGTGGCACCGTTCTTGAGTTGTTTGGCTTGAAAGCTGCCGCTGGTGCTGGTGGAGGCCACTTCAGACTCAGGGTCAAGAGAGGAGGTAGGGGCTGTTGCTGAAGCCGGGGCGGAGGCTCGCACAGGCTCAGGCGCGGAGCTTGCCACCATAGGCTGGCTCGCACTTGTTGTCCGCTCTGAGCGGGACACTGGCGCAGATGCGGGTATGGCAAGCTCTTCCGAGATAGGCTCGTCGTTGTGACGGAAGAGATTCAGGCCAAACAGGCTGCGCTTGGGGGTTGCCGAAGCATGGGCAACTTCAGGTGCGGGTGCCGGTGCAGGAGCAGCGGCAGGCTTTGCTGAATTTGCAGCCAGGAGTGACTCAGACTTCTCAGGCTGACCCAGAGGGCCCTGCGGAGAAGTATTGGGATTGAGGAAGATCGGAGGAGCATCCACAGGTGGCACAATCATCGGTGCTGGAGCTGCGGCAGGCACATGTCCTGGCAGTTTGCCTTCCACGATCATGACATTGGAACCGATGCCCGTGCGGTCAAACACGTCCATCACATCTCTCGACGTCATGCGGACGCAGCCGTAGCTGACAGGTTTTCCGACATTCCGCTCTTCCGCCGTACCGTGGATGTAAATGCAACGCCCGTAGGCGTTCTTGTTCTGAGACTCCATCCCGCGGAGCCACATGATGCGCGTCACAATGGGGTCACGACCAGGGGAGTCCGGCTTGATCACTTCGCCCGTCAGTTTGCGGCTCTTGAAGACGGAGCCAGGAGGGACGCCCTGGCCAATCTTCGCCACGATCTCGTGCATACCCAAGGGCGTGCCATTGGTGCCGGGTTTGTCGCTAAGTCCAAACTTGGAAGTGGAGACGGGGTATTCCTTGAGGCGCTTGCCGTCTTTATTGTAGAGCGCGAGCTTCTGCTCTTTCACGCTCACCACCACATTCGTATTTTGTGCCACCTTACTCTTGGTGGAGGCGCACTGGCTTAACATCAGGCCAGTGCCCAAGACAACCGAGGTCCGGGCCAGAAGGTGGATCATCTGCTGGCTTTTCATACGTTGGGACCACTTGTTCACAGGTACGGAATGGGGGAAATAGTTAATGCAGCTTAAGTAATTCGCAAGGGGGAACTTCATTTTCAAAGCCCGCCAAAGTCAGCGGAGGCGATGTAGGAAGCGCGAAATCCAAAGATGCTCAATTTTTCCATCAAATTCGTACCCCCGCCACCGACATTAAGTACGATAGCGAAATTTGTGCCAAGATCAGGCCACAGCAGGGTCTTGTGTCGGTTCCTGGGGAGGGGCCGGGGGAAACAGGGAGGGCCAATTCCACCATTTGCTCATGGATCCTATAACGACGTAGAGGAAGCCGAACTGGAACATGGCCAGGAAGGGGACGGAGAGCCAGTTCCCTTTCAACAGGGCCATGCCGACCAGGAAAGTAAAATAGGCGGCGAGGATAAATTCGATCCAGAAGGTGACGGAGCGGGCAGCTTTGTACTTGCTGCGTTTGCGGATCGGGGCGGCCTGCTGGCCGTATTTCGGAGTGCGGACAAAGTCAGACTGCTGGTTGAACAGAGCCTCGAGAACGGCTTTGCCGTTGTTGATCGACATCCCAATGCCCAAGGCCAGTAAGAGTGGCAGATAGGGGAGGGCGCGAAGCCAGCCCCATGGGCGCTGGGCACCCTGCGCAGTGAGATAGAAAAGGATTACCGAAAAACTGGCGAAGAAGAAAACTGGCAAATCGAGCAGGAGAGCCTTCTGCCAGGAGTTCTGGAATACGAAGTTTGCCGGGTACATCAGGACGACCACGCCGAACATCAGCAGGTAGGTAAAATTTGCCGCCAGGTGGGCTGTAGCCTCCAGCTTCACTGACAGTGGCGCATCGCTCTTCCACACTGTGCCAAGGATCTTTTTGCAGACCTGAATGCTGCCTTTGGTCCAGCGGTGTTGCTGGCTCTTAAATCCGTCCATGTCTGGCGGCAGTTCCGCGGGAACGAGGATGTCCTTAAGATAGACAAAGCGCCAGCCCTTCATCTGGGCGCGATAGCTCAGATCCATGTCTTCGGTGAGGGTGTCGTGCTCCCAGCCACCCGCGTTGAGGATGGTGCTCTTTCTCCAGATACCCGCCGTTCCGTTGAAATTGAGAAAGAAGCCTCCGCGGCTGCGAGCGGTCTGCTCGAGGACCAAGTGACCGTCCAGCATCATGGCCTGGAGGCGGGTCAAAAGGCTGTCGCGCTTGTTGATGTGGCCCCAGCGAGCCTGCACCATGCCCACCTTGTCGTCCGAGAAGTGGTGGATCATCTTTTGCAGCATGTCCGACGGCGGCACGAAATCTGCGTCAAAGATCAGCAAAAATTCCCCACGGGCGGTCGGCATCGCTTCTTCCAAGGCACCAGCTTTGAATCCTGTGCGGTTGTCCCGGTGGCGGTATTCAACTTCAAACCCGCGAGCCCTGAGTTTGGCGGCACCCTCTTCACAGACCTGCTGGGTGTCATCCGTGGAGTCATCCAGGATCTGAATTTGCAGCTTCTCCCTGGGGTAGTCGAGCTGGCTCACGGCCTCCAGCAGCTGGTCGACCACATGCATTTCATTGAAAAGCGGGAGCTGAATCGTGACATCAGGAAGATTTTCAAATTTTCCCGTCGCCTGCGGCTCTGCTTTCCGGTGTCTCCAGTACAGCCAGAGGATCCTTAGCCGATGGGCTCCAAACACGCTTAGACCAAGGAATACGGCTACGTAGCACGCAAGCCAGAGCGTCATATTCCAGTCGGTCATAGGAAGAATCAATCGTTGAAGCAGAGCACTAAAAGGAGGGATGCAAGGATGTTAAGGGCTGGGGCGTCGTCAAGTGGCATTTCCGGCGCAACAAATATCTTTGGTGGTGGAGGCTCTCTCCACCCAAAGCAGGATTCGTGCGCATTTCTAATCGATCTTTCCACATCAACAATCCGCGAATCCCAGTGTCCAACCCGCATATGTTTCCCTTCGGCTCCAGGCCTTTTCCGACTTCCTCCGCCATGGAAAGAGAATCAGTGGCAATCCTGAAAACCCCGCCTAGGGTGGCAGCCATGAGTACATGGTTTGCAGGTGGCGTTTGGAACCGGTTGTTGGGGGGCTCCCTGGCAGCATTGCTCGCGTTTGGCGGCACGGCTCACGCCCAGACGAAGGAGAAGGAAAAGACCGGGAAGGGTAAAGAGGAAGCTCCTGCCAAGCCCGCCAAGGCCAAGGTGCCGGAAGATCTGGTCGGGAACGAGCACCTCCGGGAGGAGTTCGGCGTCAATGATTTTACCACGCCTTCCATCCGGAAGATTTTTGACCAGCTGGATGCACTGGGCACACTTCCCTATGACCAGCTGAAGCGCCCCATTTCCGACCGTGCCCCTTCGGACCGAGTGCTCATTGCGTTGGGGTTGGGCGTGCTCATCGGCGATGGCTTCCTCGTCGTGCAGTGCGAAAAGATCGAGGAGATGGACAATGTAGGCCGGGCGCTCTTGAAGTACGCCAAAGCCTTGGGCGCTGGCATGCGCATCAACAAACACAGCCAGAGCCTGCTTGAAAACAGCCTCAAGGGGGACTGGGACACCCTCCGTACAGAATTGTCCTCCACCCAGGCGGATGTGGAGGCAGAGATGGTGCTGCTCCGCGATGCGGATGTGGCTCACCTGATCTCCTTGGGCGGGTGGCTGCGGGCTTTTGAAATCAGTACCCAGGCGGTGGCGTCCAACTACAGCGAGGAAAAGAGCCGCAATCTGGGTCGCGCTGACATTGTGCAGTACTTTGTCGCAAGCCTGGAGACGTTGCATCCCAAAGTGCAGGAGCTTCCCTACATCAAAGATCTGCATGACGGCCTTTCTGCCATGCTGCCTCTCCTTGATGTGCCCGAGGGCAAAGCATTCACCCTCCCGGAGGTCAAGGACCTTCAGGAAAAGGCGAAGCTCCTTTCCCTCGTGGTGCAGGAACATCTGCCCAAGAAGTAAGGCCAAGCCATGGGCGTCGAGATTGAACGTAAGTTCCTGGTCAAGTCCGACGCCTGGCGAGAGGGCCCTACGGGCACCCTCTATCGTCAGGGTTATCTCAGCCGGGACAAGGATCGGACGGTTCGCGTCCGTCAGGCAGGCGCTCAGGGTTTTCTTACCATCAAGGGGGGCAGATCCGGGCTTTCCCGGTCGGAGTTCGAGTATCCCATCCCCCTCGCCGACGCGCAGGAGATGCTAACACTCTGCTTGCCGCCCCTCATTGAGAAAACCCGCCACCTACGCACGCATCAGGGGTTTCTCTGGGAGATCGATGAGTTTCATGGCGAGAATGCCGGGCTGATCGTGGCTGAGATCGAACTGCCAGCAGAAGACACCCCTTTTGAAAAACCCGCGTGGGTGGGAGCGGATGTCTCCCATGATCCGCGTTACTTCAATTCCCGGCTGGCGGAGCATCCCTTCAGCCAGTGGTAAATTTACCTTGGAAACCTCGTGAGTGACTTAACCCGCCAACAGGAACGCATTGTCAGGAATGCTCAGCGGGCTGGATTGCGTGTGGGGCGCAGGGAAGGCCATGCGCTGAGTGAGGAGGAAGTCCTGCGACTGCGAGTGCAGGTCGCCCCAGCTTGGAGCCGGTGGTTGTCTGCCTTTGTGAGTGTCGGATGCGCGTTGGGCAGTACTTTCTGTTTCAACTCCGGCTCTCCAGGGTGGGGGGTGCTTCTGGCGATACTTTCTTTTCTATGCCTTCTCTTTACCATCTTCGGGGTGCGGCGCACGCTCGAAGGCATTCTGGACAGCATGAGTCAAACGGATGCCCTGCAGATACTGGGCAACATCGTCAGCGGCATCTTTGAAGTGCTCGGCTCCCTCTCTGACTGACCATCGGTCAGACGGCCTTGTTGACCGGAATCTCAGGGTGCTTGGCACCGTGGCCCTTTTTGCGGGAGGCTCGGATGTTGAGCAGTTCCACCAGGATCGAGAAGCCCATCGCGAAGTAGATGTAATTCTTCAGATGCAGATCGTGAGCCTTTTCAGGGACGACGCCTTCGATCATGAGCATCACGCCAATGAGGATGAGGAAGCTGAGCGCCAGCATCTTGATCGTCGGGTGCTTGCTGATGAATCTGGCCACAGCACCCGCAAAGATCATCATGAAACCAACGGCGATGACCACGGCGATCACCATGACCATGATGGATTTCGCCATGCCCACGGCGGTGATGACGGAGTCGAGAGAGAATACAATATCCAGCATCGCGATCTGGAAGAGGATCATGCCAAAAGCCGCGCCGGGGGCCGCCTTCTTGTCCACATCACCCTCAGGGTCGCCTTCGATTTTGGCGTGAATTTCGTGGGTGCTCTTGAAGAGCAGGAACAATCCGCCGCCAATCAGGATCAAATCCTTCCCGGAGATGCCGTGCCCCATCACGGTGAAGAGCACATCTTTAAGCGACATGACCCAGGTGATGGAAAATAGCAGAAGGATCCGGGTGACCATCGCCAGCGCCAGACCAAGGAAGCGGGCGCGAGGCTGCTGGGCTGCTGGCAGCTTGTCGACCAGGATGCTGATGAACACGATGTTGTCGATCCCCAGGACGATCTCCAGAATGGTGAGCGTCAGGAGGGCGACCCAGGCTTCGGGTTGAGAGACCCAGGAGAAGTCGAAGAGGGGAAGAGCTGCCAGGAGTTCCATGAGGCGAGACTAATGAAGGATGGAGGAAACCGCAAACGACAATCGCATGACATGCGACCGTCGGCATTTATCGCATGGCGCGGGTGTTTTGGAGGGATGCAATTGTCATGCCTTTGCGAGGCAACTTTCCCTCGCAAATTGAAACTGGCTGTCACAACCTTGCCACGTGCCAGCACCTGACAACTCCGGAACTGCCTCCCTCAAACTTCGTGGTTTGGTGGAGCGGGTGACTTTTCACACCGAGGAGTCTGGATACTGCGTGCTGAAAGTGCGTCCCGATCGCGGTGGCGAAGTCGTGACGGTGCTGGGAAATGCCCCGCGGGTCGTGGCGGGGGAGCAGTTGGAAGCGGTGGGGGAGTGGGTGGAAAACGCCGAATACGGCCGCCAGTTTCGCGCTCAGAAGATCAAGCTTTCGCGACCTGACTCGATGGATGGGCTGGTGCGCTATCTTGGCAGCGGTCTTATAGAGGGCATCGGCCCGAAGTATGCCCAGCGAGTGGTCGACAAATTCGGGAAAGAGGTCTTTGAAATCATCGAGAACTTCTCCGCCCGATTGGAAGAGGTGGAGGGGATTGGCAAAAAGCGGCGCCAGGAGATTCGGGACTCGTGGATGCGGCAAAAATCGATCCACGACATCATGATCTTTCTCCACGAGCGGGGCATCAGCACCGCCCGGGCTGTGCGTATCTACAAGACCTACGGGGAGGAGGCGGTTCAAGTCCTGCGGGAGAATCCCTACCGTCTCGCCATGGACATCCACGGCGTGGGCTTCAAGACTGCTGACGAGATTGCTGGCCACATGGGCGTCGCTTTGGAAGCCCCGCCGCGGCTGCGGGCTGGGATGCTCTACGCTCTGGAAAAGGCCGCCGAGTCCGGCCATACCAGTTTACCGGAGGCGCTGATGCTGGATGAATCGTCCAAGATTCTCGAGATACCCATCGCAATTCTCGAGCCTGAACTTGCCAGCATGATCCAGGCGACGGCGGTCTTGGCCGAGGTGCTGGATGGCGACTCCCGGATCTTCCTTCCTCATTTGCGCAAGGCGGAGCAAACCATTGCGCGGCGGCTTCAGGAGATGCTCGCTGTGCCGGCGAATCTGCCGGTCACCGACCTGCCGAAGGCGGTGGCATGGAGTGAGGAAAGAACCGGGCGGCAGCTTGCGGTGAGCCAGCGGGCGGCCGTCGAGCAGGCGCTGCAACACCGCGTGCTCATTATCACGGGAGGCCCGGGGGTGGGGAAAACGACCATCGTCAATGCCATCCTTACCATCTTGGGTGCCAAAAAACTGCAACTCGTGCTCGGGGCACCGACCGGACGGGCCGCCCAACGGCTGTCGGAAAGCACCCAGTTGGAAGCGAGGACGATTCACCGCCTTCTGGAGTTTCAGGGCGAAGGTGTATGGGGGCGCAATGCCCTCAAGCCATTGGATGGCGACTACTTCGTCATCGATGAATGCTCGATGGTGGATGTGCCTCTGATGGCGCAGCTTCTCAATGCGCTGCCCAAGCAAGCCCATTTGCTGCTGGTGGGCGATGCTGATCAGTTGCCTTCCGTCGGTCCCGGTGCCGTATTGCACGACCTCATTGCCTGTGGCCAAATACCTTGTGCCCGGCTCACGGAGGTGTTCCGCCAGGCCGCCCAGAGTCGCATCATTGTGGCGGCGCATGATATCAACCAGGGGCGCTTGCCGGATCTGAAGCCCGCGCCCGACGCAGACTTCTTTTTCCTGGAGCGAGGCGAGAGCGAGGACATTCAGCAGACGCTCGTCTCCCTGGTGCGCAACCGGCTTCCGGCCCGTTATGGCTTTGATCCGCTCAAGGACATCCAGGTGTTATGTCCTATGAACCGGAACTCACTCGGCACCCGGGTCATGAATCAGGTGCTGCAGCAGGCGCTCAATCCTGGCAGTGAGATGAAGTTTGAGGTGGAGCGTTTCGGCCAGATTTTCAGGGCGGGAGACAAGGTGATCCAGACGCGGAACAACTACGACAAGGAGGTCTTCAATGGTGACATTGGCCGGATCGTGGCGGTGGAAAGCGAGCCCGTACGGGTGGTGGTGAACTACGAAGGGGAGCGGGAGGTGGAATACGAGCCTGGGGAGCTTGATGAGCTGCAACTGGCCTATGCCATCACCATCCATAAGAGTCAGGGGAGTGAATTCCCCTGCGTGGTACTTCCCTTCTCCATGGCGCACTTTGTCATGCTGGAGCGCAGCCTCCTCTACACCGCCGTGACCCGCGGCCGGAAGCTTGTGGTCGTGGTCGGGGAGTCCAAAGCGCTGGCCATGGCCGTGAAGCAGGCAGGAGCGAGGAAGCGATGGACGGGGCTGGAGGCGAGGATGCGGGTGAGTGCGACTTGACTTGAGGTAGAATGTTATTACACTCGTAATAACGCATTATGGTCTTGGAACTCAAACTTCGCAAAATCGGCAACTCCATTGGAGTCATTCTTCCCAAGGAAGCGCTCGCCAAATTGCAAGTGGAGGATGGCGACACCATCGTGCTTACTGATGCTCCTGACGGTGGCATGCGTCTGACGCCTGCACGCAAAGAGCAGTTTGCCGATCAGATGAGAGCTGCGGACGATATTATCCGTCGTTACAGGAACACTCTCACCGAACTCGCCAAATGAGCGAACCAGTCTGGGTGTTGAGGGACGTTGTGCTGGCCATTCAAGAGCAATTGCTGGCGGAGTTCGGAGGGGCGGCAGGAATTCGCGATGAAGGCCTGCTTGATTCGGCATTGTCACGACCAGAGAACCGGTATGCGTATGAGCAGGCCGGCATTTTTGAACTTGCGGCTGCCTATGCTTTTGGGCTGGTCAGAAACCATCCCTTTATTGATGGGAACAAGCGCATCGGATTCACCGTGGCGATTTTATTCCTGGAGCTGAACGGTTGGCGTTTTTCTGCGAATGAAGCAGATGCTGTAGTGAAAACACTCGCTCTTGCAGCCAGTGTCATGGACGAGGTGGAGTATGCCGACTGGCTGAAGGCTTACTCGAACTCTGTTGCGTGAAGTCTCACGCCCCTATCGCCAGCCAGCTGAACTCGACCGCATACACTTTGGAGTCCTCCCAAGTGCTGATGCTCACGGAGAACCCTGAAGGGGTGATGGTGATCACCTTCAGGCTCAATCGGCCGCTGAAGGCGTGATCCATGTCAAAGCCGGTGAGGCCAGCCTGGACGACGGGTGGATTGAAGAATGGCTCGGCGAACGGCACCTCCAGGGTATAGACGCGGGCAACACCGGGTTCAGGGGATTCAGCGAGGTTCCAGCCCTCACTCAACACGCCGACACCGGTGGTGGCGGCGAGGGTTTTCCAAGGCTGCATGGAATAGTCCATAATGAGAGAAAGAGGTGAGGACAGCCGCATGGAGAGCAAAAGAGCGCTCTCGCAACGAGATGCGGTGTGTATGCCCTTGAGCACGATTCAGGCCTCACTCCCTGGAGAAATCAGACGGGAGCGGCAGGTGACAAAAAAGTCTCCGCCTTTTCCTCACTTCTGGACGGGCTTGCCTGCCTCCTCCCAAGCCATGAACCCATCGTTGAGATGGAAGATGGATTGGAAACCGAGCTTCTCGAAGATTTTCATGGAAGCGGTGCTGCGGCCACCAGCCTGGCAGTGCACCAGGTAGGATTTGGACTTGTCCAGTCCGGCGAGCTGCTTTTCAAAATCCGCCTTCTTAAAGTCGACGTTCATTGCGCCCTTGATGTGCCCTTCGTCGAATTCATCCTTCGTTCTCACATCCAGGACGGTGACTTTGCCTTCCTTGATGAGCTTTTCGGCAGCAGCAGGATCAACATCCTTGGGTTCGGCTGAGAAAGCCGAACTTGCCATCGCAAGCGTTGCAAACATGAGGATGAGCCATTTATTCATACGGAGGGGTACGTCGCCCGCGATTTGAAATGGCGTACGATTCTTTCCATTCTCACCGACCAGGTCACACCATGGCGGTGGGCTTGAGGGATGCCTCAATGCAGTGGAGCAGATTGTCGAACTTGATCGGTTTCGCGACCATATAGTGCCCATTGCGATAGACACTGCCCTCTTCCCCCATCTCACTGTTGGAGATGAGAGCGGTGATCATGATGATGGGAACGTCGTTGAGGCTCGGGTCCTGGCGGAGCTGGGAGCTGACGTCGCCCCCGTCCATGCCGGGCATGATGTAGTCCAGCAGGATCAAATCCGGCTTGAATGTCCTGGCGGCAGTCACCGCCCGGGCAGGATGGTTCTCCACCAGGGCTTCGAAATGGCCTGTATCCTCAAGGTTGAGTTTCAACGATTGGGCCAGGGGGAGATCATCATCAATGATCATGATGCGTTTTGTATTCATAGAGGTGCAGGGTTAGACTGGAAACGGCAAAGAGGGGTGTCCCTCGATCTCCTCGGCATTGGGCAACTGCACATGGTTGAGCCAGAACTCCGCGAGTGAACGTATGGACGCAAAGAATTCATCGAGGTCGGGGGATTTCGTGAGATAGCAGTTTCCCTGCAGCCGGTACACCTCATTGATGTCATCAAATGCGCGAGAGTTTGAAACAACTATCACTGGTATGAAGGCAAGCTGCGGATCTGTCTTGATCTCGTGAAGCACCTCCCGGCCATGTTTCCTGGGGAGATTGAGATCCAGCAGAATCAGGCTGGGTGTGGGAGCGCTTCCAAACTCACGCTCCCGTCGGAGATACTGAGTGGCCATTTCGCCATCTGAGACTATTTGAAGGTCATGTTTGAATCCTGTCTCCCTCAAGGCTTCCTGAGTGAGCCTGGCTTCCGCGGGATTGTCTTCAACCAGGAGTACCAGCATGGGGGTGACACAAGTTAGAGGTTGAAACGCCAGCAGGGACATTATTAACGAGCTAATGAAAAATATCAATTCGATTAGCCAAGTATATTCTCCGGAGGATGGGAGAACCGGGCTGTAGATGGTGCGAATTTTGCTCCCTTGTGGTATTGAGAAAAACTTTGCTTGCCACACGGGTCGCTGATCCCGTTTAATGAGGCTAGGGAGAATGGCATTGCGCAATGCGCACCACCTCTGATGGGGAATTGCATGAATGCAGCCTGCCAGCTTGTGATATTCCGTCTCAATGGCCTCCCCTACGGAATTCCACTTTCCGGTGTGGACCGGGTTGTGCGTGCGGTACGTGTGACCAAGCTCCCCGGAGCGGTGCCTCCGATACTTGGCATCATCGACGTAGCAGGGAGGGTGCTGCCTGTGTTAAGCCTTCGGACCCGGTTTGGATGGCCCGATCGGGAGGTGGAATTGTCGGATCAATTCATCATCGCCCATACCGGATGGCGGGATCTGGTGCTGGTGGTGGACGAAGTTTGTGGAGTCTCGGACAACCTGTCGCATTCACAAGAGTCCGGTTTCGATCAAGTGAAGGGGCACGAGATCGTAAAAGGGCTCATCGCTGGAGTCGAAGGGTTGGTGGTGATCTGTGACCTTGAGGGCTTCCTCTCAGGGGAACAGGAAGGGGCTCTCGAGAGTGTTCTGCTGCGGGAAAGGAGCGACTGTGCAGATTGAGTCACCAAGGGTAGCTTTTGATTGGGCCGCGGTCAGCGAGGCAGTCTCCCGGAGATTGGGGCTTGCTTACCCGCCGTCGCGATGGGGTGACTTGGAGCGGGGCATCCTTGATGCCGCCGTGCAACTGGGTTTGGATGATCCTTCCGAACTGGTTGTTTCCATTTTGGACCAGTCTCTACCTCCTGAGAAATTGCAGGTCCTGGTGAGGGGGCTCACTGTGGGGGAGACGTACTTCTTCCGTGACAAGGCGGCGTTCGACTATCTTGAAGACGTAGTGCTTCCACGATTGCTCCTGGAGCGAAAGGCTCAAAATCCACGCTTGCGATTATGGAGCGCTGGATGTTGCACGGGAGAAGAGGCTTACTCTCTCGCGATGCTGCTGCAGCGATTGCTGACGGGTGGCCGTCACTGGCATGTCACCATTCTTGCCACTGACATCAATGGAGAGTTTCTTGACCGGGCGCAGGCTGGCAGCTATGGCGACTGGTCATTTCGTGGGACACCGCCGTCGATGAAAGGCTGCTACTTCACTCCTGCAGTGGGCGGGCGATATGAACTGCTGGCCAGCATCCGGGAGATGGTGAAGTTTTTTCCCCTGAACCTTGTGGAAGATCTCTACCCGGCGCTCCATTCAGATACCCATGCGATGGATGTCATTTTCTGCCGGAATGTGCTGATGTACTTCACACCGCTGCAAAGGCGGAACGTTGTCGCCCGGCTGCGGCGCTGTCTCGTCGAAGGAGGCGTGCTTTGTGTGAGTCCCACAGAAGCTTCTCAGGATCTCTTTTCTGAATTCGAACGCAGGGACTACGCAGGCATGACGTTCTATCACAATCGACTGAGGGGTGGGGAAATACACCAGTGGGTGGACGATGCCGCCAGCGTCATTCCTGGAACCGGGGGGCGGAGGTCGCAGACGCCCGTGCTGCCGCCGTGCGAAGATGATGATGAAGTCGGCACGCTTGAGAGCTGCCTGCGTGCTGCTCAGAGCTGTTTTGAAGAAGGACGCTATTCGCATGTTTCCGAGATGCTTCTGATGCGGGCTCGCCATCAGTCCCTGTCGCCTGTGGCCCTGTCGATGCTGAGCCATGCTCTCGGCAATCAAGGGGCGTTGGACCAGGCGGTAGTCTGGTGCGACCGCTGGGTTGCTGAGGACAAGCTCAACAGCGCCGCGCACTACCTTCGGGCCATGCTTCTCGAGGAACAGGGCCGGGGCCGCCTCGCAAAGGACTCTCTGAGACAGGTGCTCTATCTCGCCCCCGAGTTCGTCATGGCGCACTTCGCGCTGGGCTATGCTGCGCATCGTGAACACGATCAGAAGAACGGCCGTCGTCATTTTTCAAATGCCCTCAAGTTGCTGAGACGGCTGCCGCCAGATGCGGTGCTTCCAGAGTCTGGAGGTCTCACGGCGGCACGCCTCATTCATACGGTCACGTCAGTCTTTCTGCCAGGGGAGGCAAAACCATGAGTGCGTCTGAGCGTGCTCCCCGTCTGGCGGCGACGGAGATTCTTGTGGAGCGGGCCCGCAAGCTGGCTCAACCCCTCGTGCAGCCCGGGGACGCAGTCAGACGTCTTGATTTGATCGTGTTCGGGCTTGCCAGCGAACGCTATGCTCTGGAGACCCGGTTTGTCACTGAGGTTTGTCTATTGAAAGATCTGGTGCCGCTGCCTTGCACTCCTGACTTTGTGGCTGGCATTGTGAATGTGCGTGGCAGGGTCCTGCCAGTGCTGGATCTAAGGAAATTCTTTGACCTGCCGCCACTGGGGATCCTGGATTTGCATCAGATCATACTTGTGCAAGAGCAGGACATGGAGCTGGGGCTGCTGGCTGACACTGTTGCCGGGCTGATCTCTCTGCCGGTGGACGAGATCAATCCTCCCATGGCCACATTGTTGGGGATTCAGGGCAGGTATTTGAAAGGGGTCACTTCTGACTGCCTAGTGGTGATCGACCTTGAGGAAATATTGAATGACCCGGCCATCATTGTGCATGAGGAGGCGCAGACCCAGTAGTCCTTTGCATGTATGTTCATTGGGGTGCCTATGACAATTAAACCCATCAGCGTTTTGGTCGTCGACGATTCACCCGTGGCGGCCATGGTGCTCTCGCAAATACTGGGCTCGGATGCCGCGATCCGGGTGGTGGGTGTGGTGGCGGATGGGCAGACCGCTGTGGACTTTGTGCGGAGGGGGCTCACCGACCTTGTGCTGATGGATTTTCACATGCCCTACATGAATGGTGGGGCGGCCACACGGCGCATCATGCAGGCGCATCCTGTGCCGGTTGTGATCTGTTCTGGTGTGTCGGAGCCTGGCGATATTCAGAGAAGCTTTGGCGTTTTGGAAGCCGGGGCCCTGGCCTGTGTCGCCAAGCCCGATGGATCCGGTACCGTGGACGACTGCCGGAAGATCGCCGGACTGTTGCAGACGGTGAAGCTCATGGCAGAGGTGAAAGTGGTGCGCCACTGGTCCCCGGGTTCCAGTCAGCGGACCGCTGAGGATTGTGGGTCAGTGCCCATTGAGGCGGGAGAACGACCGCGCTACAAAATCGTCGGGATCGGGGCATCCACCGGCGGTCCCATGGCCATCAAAGCCATTCTGGAGGGCCTCCCAGATGGCTTCCCGATCCCTATTCTCGTGGTGCAGCACATATGTGCGGGATTTGTGCAGGGGCTGGTCGGATGGCTGGCCAGTACGACGCCTCTCAAGGTCGCCATCGCTACGCAGGGTGGGCGCCCTTTGCCTGGGCATGTTTATCTGGCTCCTGACGGACGTCACCTGGAAATTGGGAAAGGGTTTTGCCTCCAGTTGAGCTCGACACCGCCGATGCAGGGGCCGAGACCTTCGGTCTCTAGACTGTTTGATTCTCTCGCTATTGAGTGCGGCAGGGAAGCAATCGGTGTCTTGCTTACCGGAATGGGAACTGACGGTGCCGCAGAGTTGGCGTACATGAAACAACGCGGGGCCATGACCATCGTGCAGGATTGCGAAAGCTGCGTCGTCGCGGGCATGCCTGGCGAGGCCATCGCCCTGGGAGCGGCAACGTTGATCCTGCCGCCGGAAAAAATCTCTGGCATCCTTTCGGCCCTGGTCAGATCTGTCGCGCGAAAGGCGGGTGCCGCATGAGCTCTGCAATCCATGTTCTGATTGCCGAGGATAGTCCTACCCAAGCTTGCCGTTTGGAGTACATCCTTCGCCAGCAAGGCTACGAGGTGAGTCTCGCTGCCAACGGAGTCCTGGCGCTGGCCTGTGCCAGGGAATCTCCTCCGGCGCTGGTCATCAGTGATGTGGTGATGCCGGAGATGGATGGTTACGAACTGTGCCGAAAGCTGAAGCAGGATCCGCGGTTGTGCCATATACCTGTGATCCTGGTGACGGCACTCTCCGAACTGGAAGATGTGATCAAGGCGCTCCAGTGTCACGCGGATAACTTCGTAATGAAGCCCTACGATGAAGACTATCTGCTTCTCCGCGTCAGTGAAGTGCTGGCTCGTGGCGATGGGATGCCCCCCGATCCAAGTGATCCGGGTGTGGAGATCGTGGTCAAGGGGAAAACCCATTTGATCGGGGCGGCGAGGGTTCCCATTCTCAGCCTGCTCTTGTCCACCTACGATGCGGCCATCCACCGCAACCGGGAGCTGACCGTGGCCAAGGAGGATCTACAGCATTTGAACCTGCAACTGAAGGCTGCGAACGAGGAGCTCGAGGCGTTCTCCTACTCGGTGTCGCACGACCTGCGGGCTCCTTTGCGGCATGTGAGGGGCTTTGCCGGCCTTCTTGAAAAACGCATGGGGGGGAATCTTGACGCGCAGGCCCACCAATATCTGG
Source organism: Verrucomicrobium sp. (assembly GCA_041287975.1). Classification (GTDB taxonomy): domain Bacteria; phylum Verrucomicrobiota; class Verrucomicrobiia; order Verrucomicrobiales; family Verrucomicrobiaceae; genus Verrucomicrobium. Next base: position 17,084 of record JBGGMQ010000675.1, read on the forward strand.
AGCAGATTGTGTCGGGCGCGGCGAAGATGAGCCGTCTTGTCGACGACCTGCTGGCTTTCTCCCGTACAGTGCATGCGGAGATGAAGAAATCTTCCGTCGACCTGGGGCAGGTTGTTTCCGAGAGCTGGCAGTCACTGATGCCGGAATGGCAGGGACGTCATGTGAAATGGCATCAAGCTGTTCTCCCGGTTGTGGAGGCAGATCCTGCGATGCTCCGCCAAGTCTATGTCAATCTGCTCTCAAACGCTGTCAAATACACCCGGAGATGTGACCTTGCCTGCATTGAAGCGGGCTTCATCGACGGCTCTGAACCTGTTTACTTCGTGAAAGACAACGGGGCTGGATTTGACATGAGCCAGGCAAGCCGGCTTTTTGGTGTGTTTCAACGGTTGCATCGTGACGACGAGTTTGAAGGGACGGGCATCGGCCTTGCTACCGTGCAGAGGATTCTCAACCGTCATGGAGGGCGTATCTGGGCTGAATCCGCCATCAACCAGGGGACGACTTTCTCTTTCACCCTCGGGCAACAGTCATCCGTCTCAGGCTGAGAAGGTCCTTGTGACATCCATCCCCACCAGACACATGTCATCCGTAAACTCACCTGTGGCTGAAAGGTGACGGAGTTCCGTCAGCAGGGCATCAAACAAGGCAGGAGTTGTGAGGTGGGCTTTTTGATGCGTCGCACCCATCAGGAGCTCACTGTCATAGTAAAGGCCCTCGGCGGATTCGAGTTCGTACAGCCCGTCTGTAAAGAGCATCACTAGATCGCCCGCTTCAACGGAACTGCGTGAGGCAGGGTAGGTGATCGTATCGATTAATCCCAGGACAGGCTGGGGTCTTTGCCCGATGATTTCCAGGCGTCTTGTTTCGGAGGCGCTGCGCCGGAGGTGAAAGGGGGCAGGGTGCCCGGCATTCGCCCATTCCAGCGAAGCTGCTGCGGTGTCCACCACCAGATAAAACGCTGAGGCGAACAACGGCGTCACCGTCTGGTGCAGGATGGAACAGAGGGAGCGGTTGATCTCAGTGAGAAACCGCCCTGGGTCCGAAGCGGCGCTGCCCAACTCCTCCACCAGCCCACGAATGATGGCCGTCACCAGTGCCGCGCGCACGCCGTGGCCCATGACGTCGCAGATGAAGATGCCTGCCTGGGTGTCGGAGAGTCTGAGGATGTCAAAGAAGTCGCCGCCAAGTTCCGTGGTCGTGGCATAGCGGTGGCAGAACTGAATGGCACTTCGCTCCGGCGATGCCGCTGCGGGAAAGACGGGGTAGTGCCTTGGCAGAAAGGCGGACTGGAGCTCTCTGGCCATTTCCAAATCGGCTTCCATCTCAGCGTTCTTTTCCCGGAGCAGTCCGGCTTGCTGTTCCAGGCGATTTTTGGCCCGGCTCAACTCCTGATTTTTCTGCAAGGCCATTTCATAAGTGGAAAGCAGCAAGTCCATGGAGGGGGTGCGTCCCGAGTTGATCTTGTACTTCTGTCCGGCGAAGTAGACTTCGGTGACCTGTCCGGCGGAAGTCTGGCGAAGCTCGAGATTTGCCAGCACATGTTTGACTCTGGTGAGAAGGAACTCCTCGGAGTAGGGTTTGACCACGAAGTTGTCCGCCCCACATTCCAGCCCTCTGAGAATGTCCTTCGGGTCTGAGAGGGCGGTGAGCAGGATCACGGGTACTTTCTCATAACCCGGGGAGTCTTTGATCCGCCGGCAGAGTTCGTACCCATCCATCTCAGGCATGTTGATGTCAGTGATGACAAGCGCAGGCTGATTCTCCTTCAGTCTGTCGAGAGCCTCTTTCCCATTGTGGGCGCTGGTGACGCGGCATCCCTGCTTCTCCAGGAAAAACTGCAGTCTCATAGCCTGGGTGGGGCTGTCTTCCGCGATCAGGACGCTCACATCCTTCAAAGTCATTTCGACAGGAGAGTTCATGGGATTTTCAGATGAGTTTCCGTATCACTTCCAGCAGGTTTGACTGGTCAAAGCTGCCTTTGACGACGTAGGCATTGGCACCGACATCCACACCCCTTTCGCGATCTTCGCGGGAAGCCAGGGCGGTGACGAGAACCACGGGCAGGTCAGCCAGCTTCTTGTCCGACCGGATCTTCGAGGTGAGGTCAAACCCGTCCATCCGGGGCATTTGCACGTCGGAAACCAGGAGATCGTAGGGGTGGGATTTTAGCGCGGTGTAGGCGTCCATGCCATCGACGGCGACGGTCACTTCAAACCCTGCAGACTGAAGGATGTTCTTCAGCAGCATTCTGGAGGTGATGGAGTCGTCCGTGACGAGTATTTTTCGAGCAGGGGAGTCGTTCTGGAGAGGGGCCGCCTCCGGACGGTGCCTGCCAGCATTGCCTGGCTGCTTCAAGGCGGAGTGGAGGAGGTCAGTGACGTTGAGAATCACGGCCGGCGAGCCTGACCCGAGAATCGTGGCGGCCATGACATTGCGGATTCGTGACAGGGGGCGCGTCAATCGCTTCACCAGCACCTCCTGCTCATTCAGGACGCTCATGACCGCGAACGCAACCCGGCGTCCGCCTCCTCCCAGGATCACGGAAACAATGGGTGCATCCTTTTCGTGGTGGGGGGAGGGAGGCAGCTCCAGCACTCCCGCCAGATCCACCAGGGGAAGACGCTGCCCGTCTACAAGAACGGTCTCCCGGTTCTCCACGGTCAGGATGTCCGCCCGTCGGTGACGTCCCACACGGTCCACGTTTGCGGTGGGTATGACGAAGGTCTGACCGCCTGCTTCGACGAGAATTCCTTTGAAGGTGGACTGGGTGACGGGCACGACGATCCGGAAAGTCGTCCCCTGACCTGGATGGCTCAAGATGGAGACGTTTCCTCCCAGCTTTTCCACCTTCTCCTGAACAATGGCCATCCCCAGGCCGCGTCCCGAGATCTCGGTGATGATGGAACTGGTGGAGAGGCCGGATCTGAAGACCAGCGCCTGGATCGCAGACTCATCGAGCATGGCTGTGTCCCCCTCTGAGAGATGTCCGGTGGAGATGGCTGCCGCCTTGAGTCTCGCGGAGTCAATGCCCCCGCCGTCGTCGGAGATGGTAATCTCCACCTTGCTGCCGTCTCGTGGTACGGCCGTGATCGTCAAACTGCCCCGTTCTGTTTTACCTCGCTCCAGCCGGGTCTGTTTGTCTTCGATACCGTGATCCAGGGCATTGCGTACCAGGTGCAGGAGCGGGTCCTTCAGTTCCTGGAGGACGCGTTTGTCCATTTCCACCTCGCGCCCGAGCATGTTCAGCGTGGCGTCTTTCCCGAGTTCCCGCGAGAGATCCCGCACGACTTTTGGGAAAAAGTCAAACAGAGTGCCACAGGGCAGCATGACCAACCGCTTGGTATCCTCCAACAGCTGATCGACCAATCCGGCTACTGTCTTTTCGTCTTGAGCGGCTGTGCTGGTCAACCGGCCGATTTGCTTCTCAAGCAGGCGAAAGTGTTCCTCACTCCATTGCATGAATTCCGGCCACGATGTCTCGCTTTCGACAGACGGAAGACCGGAAGCGGAACGAAGCTTGAGCCAGCGCTGCTGCCAGGTTTCCAATTCGACCCCCAGCGATTTGAGGGCAAGCGTGTGCTGGCTGGTAACAAGCTTCGCGGCCAGCATTTCCTCGACCTGCCGCAGGAGGGCATCCATTTTGGGAACAGGGATTCTCACGGTATCCGCCAGGTGGATGGATTCAGCGTCACCAGTCGTGGCGGTGGTGGTGGGAGGGCAGGCTGCAATGCGTCTGTCGGCAGGTTGAGGTCTGGCGGCAGTTGGTGAGTCTGGCGGCTGACTTTCAATGCGGCGTATCACATCGGAAACCTCCATTGAGGCAGGGGAACCCTCTGCGGGCAGGGCACCATGGAGCATCTGGTTGACGGCATCCACTGCGGCATTCGCGGCATCGTAGGATTCCGCGCAGATGACTTTCCCGGGTGTTTGCTTCCATCCAGAGAACAGGCTCTCCAGCGCCTGGCAAATGGACTGGATGCCCGTGTGTTCCACGGCACCGGCGGCTCCTTTCAGGCTGTGTGCTTCCCTGAAGATGGTTTCCATGATTTCCCTGCGAACTTCGCTGTCGACGCAAGCCTCCGCCGCAAGCAGTCCGGTGGTCAGTGACTGGACATGCTCGGCCGCCTCCGCGGCAAATGCCTCACGAAGCTTTCCGAGAAACTCTTCGTTTTCCATGGTGCGAACCCCAGGTCAGGTTGCGGTTTGATGAGCGTAGGTGTGACCATCACGCCTGCCAGTGGAGTGGAGACATGGGCGTTGTGGGTCGGCTGGAGGCAGTGTTTCTCAAAGAGGTCTGGCCGGCCATGTGTTGAAGTTTCTCACCCATTTCGTTCAGCCGTCGTGCTGCCGCCTCCAAATGCCGGGCGCTCTCGACGTTCTGGGTGCTGGCCTGCTTGACGCTTTCCATCGCCGTCGCCACGTGGTCCATTCCCACCAGTTGCTGCTGGGTGGAGGCAGAGATCTGTTCCGCTGCTTGGGCAGCCTGTTTCACGCTCTCCGTAAGTGCGACGATGGACTCTCCCGCCTGAGTGGACTGTTGCACACCCGCATCGACAGCTTTGGTCCCCATTTCCGTGGCCATGACGGCAGCGCTGGTGGCGTTCTGAATGTCTTTGAGAATGGCGCGCACTTGGGTGGTGGCCTGTTTGGACTGTTCCGCAAGGCTTCGGACCTCCTGCGCGACCACCGCGAATCCACGCCCCTGATCGCCAGCCTTCGCAGCTTCGATGGCGGCATTCACTGCCAGGAGATTTGATTGTGCCGCCAGATCCTCAACGGCGGCTACAATCTGCCCGATGTCCTGTGTCTGGTCACTCAGGCGGACCATGCTCTCTGCAATGGCCTCCATCTGCTTTCGTATGCGGTTCATCCCCTCAACGCTGGATCCTGCCGCCTTGCGCCCAAGTTCGGAGATCTGCGCTGACTTCTGCGATGAGTCGACGACGTTGCGTGCTTTCTCACTCGAAAGGTGAACGGTCTGTCGCACCTCTTCCACGGTGGCAGTTGTTTCGGTGATGGCGGTCGCGGTTTGCGAAGCCGTGGCCGAAGCCTGGGTGGTGAAGTTCAGGATCTCCCTTGCTGAATACCCCAGGACATCCACGCTTTCAGTGATCTGGGAGGTCTGGACATGCATCGCCTCATTCGCTGTTTCCAGGGCAGAGCGCTTTTCGTCGATCTCCTTGAGGGCTCTTTTCAACTCGCTGCTTTGGATTTCAATGGCGGCGAGCATCTGGTTGAATGCATCTGTGAACCTGCCCAACTCATCGCCGCCAAAACGCTCAGCTCTCACGGAGTAGTCCTTTTTGTCCGCCACCAGCTGCGCGGCGTTCGCGAGAGCCAGGATCGGCCGCGAGATGATCCGCTGAAATATCGTCGCAAGCCCGGCCGTGAGCAACAGCGAGGCGGCGAGAACCAGCGTGCCTATTTCAACGAACCTCCTCAGGTGGGCATTGATACGTTTCATGTCCGTGACGAGGCAGATGGTGCCAATGCGTTTCCCTCCGAGGAGCACCGGGCGCGGCACCGTAAGACGGTCACCCGCGAAGACGGGCGTTTCGAAGCTTGGTGCTGTAGCTGAGGGCGGCTCTTCCGGAGGCCTGAGAAACGTCGCAAAGACTTTGCCCTCCTGGTCATACAGGGCGCCTGAGACGATGTCGGGCTCGGCGCTGAGTGCGCTGAGGATTTCCTGGGCTTCTCCCTTTGTTTCGGTGGCATCGGCAAGGGAAAGCGCGGCGGTGCTGTTGGCCGCCAGGACATCGGCGAGAATGGTCAGCGTACGCATCTGATCATTTCGGTAGGTGGAGCGCTCGTAGGTGACATAGGCCAGGCTGGCCAGCAACAGGGAGGCGGTGCTTGTCAGCAACACTCCCAGCATCAGCTTGCGCTTGATTGGCACATCTCGGAACAACTGCATAGAGCCTCCTCGTCAAATCATCCACCGCGATAGATTCTACCCAGACGCAGCAGCTTTGGGCTTACCTCCAACCCGGCTCGCTGGGCCGCTGCCACATTGATCTCAAACCCCACCTTGCCGCCTTGCAGGGAAAAATTGATGATGCCTCCCTGACTGCAGAACTGGTCTGACTCCCCGACGGTGAGGACGCTGGTCCCTTGCAGTGCGGAGAGTATTTCGGCAAGCCTTCCTGATTCAGACTTGCTCACAAAAATGAACTGGCAGCCTTTCAAGTCGTCAATCCTTCGTCCCGTTTTCACAATCAGTTTGCGGCCCGCTGATGTTTCTCCACGAATGGCAGATTGAAGGGGTGAACCGATCGGATCATCTCCGAGGACTCCAATCGTCAGCGGTGCACTGGGATCCGTGAATGCACGGGGCGGCCATTTGATAAACTGGGAGAAGTTAAACAGGAAGACGGCTTTCACCTCGTATTCGCGAGAGTCTGCCCAGGCACTGGACAGCAGGCCCAGACTCATGGCCAATATCACCATGACCGACCTTCTGAAGAATTCAAAAGTTCGAGATCCAGGTTTCCTGGATGGGGTTGAAACTGGAGCATTCATGCAAAATGATGAACAAACCAAAGTGGAGAACAAGCATGGTTTGGGAAAGTGCAGTGGGGTCCTAGAAGGTCACTCGCACTCCGAGAACGCCACCAAAAGTTTCTTGAGGCTGGGCATTGGGCAGGAAGGCTGTCGTGGCGTTGTGGTTGTTGGTGATGTTTCTAAAGCTCGCATAGATCTCGACTCGATCCGTCGGCTTGTAGAGCAGGTGCAAATTCAGCTCCCATGGGTTTTCAAGTTCGTCAGCGAGGCGGCCTGCGTCCAGATTGCGCGGTGTGGACCGCGCGACAAGGCTGGGGGTGATGAAGATTTTGTCCGTGATGGCCCAGGTGGCTCCCAGCCGGAAGTTGTGCTGGGAGATTCCGTTCAGGCCAGAGGTTCGTCCGGCGGTTTCGGCTTCGAACGTTGTATAGGAGTAGGAGAACCAGGAGCTGAAACTGCGGGCGAGTTTCACCCGGCCGTAGAAGTCGAGGCCC
>JBGGMQ010000676.1:0-2561 GCA_041287975.1 Verrucomicrobium sp.
CCGACTGGGGTTGCCCAGTGAGGAGGCAGATTTCCAGGGCTCTCGTCACGTAGCGGTCGTTCTTCAGGTTCACCGTAGTCTCGGCATGGGGGTCGCGGAGCAACAGCCACACCACCCGCTCTCGCGGAGTGAGATGCTCCAGCCGCGACCGCAAGGCCTCATCCGAGGGCAGGGGGCTCAGACCATGGGTCAGCGCTTTCACATACAGGCCACTGCCTCCGACGACCACGGGCACCTTGCCACGGCTGCCGATCTCCTCCAACACAGGCAGCGCCATGGCGGCATACTGGGCAGCGTCCCCCGCATCAGAGAGGGGAAGGACATCAAACAAGTGATGCGGCACCTGAGCTCGCTCTTCCGCGGTGGGCTTGGCGGTGCAGATATCCAGCCCCTTGTAGAGCTGATAGGCATCTGCATTCACGATCTCTCCGTCCCAGCGTTGGGCCAGGTCAATCGCTAGCGCGGACTTCCCAGAACCCGTGGGGCCGACCACGAAAAAAGGACGAACAGGCAGGTGCGAGAGCATGATCGAGAGAGGATCCGGCCAACAGAAGACCGGTCCACAACCTCCAAGAGGACGCCGCAGAGACAAGCGAAACCGGACCCCTCCGATTTAAAAACAAAACCGCCTGCCAGGCGAACCTGGCAGGCGGCTATAAACAAATGAGGAATGAGGAATTCTAAATTAGAAATGAAACGCCCATTCAGACTCCCTCGAAATGAAACTTAAGCAGACACTGGGGTCTCTTTGGAATCGGAAGCAGCGGGGGCAGCCTCTTCAGCTTCACTTTCACCAGCCTCGCTGGCTTCAGGTTCGCTGTGCTCCTGGCGCTCGCTCCGCTCACGACGATCTCCACGGGGGGACTCTTCGTCTTCGTTGTCGCGGGGGGACATCGGCTTGGCTCCACCGACCACCAGCGGGCGGCCCATGAAGTCTTTGCTGTTGAGGTCGGCCACGGCTTTCTTGGCTTCGTCCACGCTCATCATGGTGACGAAGGCAAAGCCCTTGGAGCGCTGGGTGCGGTTGTTCACCACCACTTCGGCGTTCTTCACGCGGCCACTGCCGTTGAAGAGTTCGAAGAGGTCGCTCTCGCTGGCGTCATAGCTCAGGTTGCCCACGTAGAGGCGCTCGGTCGTCACCTCGGCAGAGATGGGAGCCTGGCGGGGCGGACGGGCAGGCTTGCTGCTGAAGGACTCATCACTGCGCTCACGATCCTGGCGGTCGGGGCGACCAGATTTGGCGGCTTCACGATCACTGCGGGCGATGGGGCCCAGTTCACGGGGGCCTTTGCTCTGGGCAGCGGGAGCAGGTGCCTTTGAGGGAGCCTTGGGCTTGCCGAGCAGGCCGAAGGAGATCACAGAAAGGAACTTCTGAAACCCGGTGGGTTCAGGAGGCTTGCTGCGGTTCGGGCGGAAGTTACCCCGACTGTCGTCACGGCTGCTGCTACTGCTGCTGCCTCCGCTGTTACGGTTGTAGTTGTTGCCACCACTTCTGTGGCGGCGGCCTCCACGGCGGCCCTGCGGGGGACGGCCGGAGCCATTGCTGTTGTAGTCGCTCATCGGAACGGTATTTCGTTTTCTCTGGGTTGGGGGCGAAGCAGTCCCAGGGTGCGGCAAGGCACGAGTCCACAAAGTCGGTGGACTCAATTATTCCCGAAGCGAACGGAGAAAATGCGGCACGGCTGGGGCTTCGCGTGCAGTTCAAGGCACCGGCGGGTTCAGCAAGCGAAGCAGGCAGAGCGCGGTGAGGGGTCAAGGCAGCACTGAGGGATTCCAGACTCTTGAGGGGCTGGAAATCGAGGCGGTTAGGCGCATTTCTCGGGCTGGGACAGCGCATGAGCGAGGGCGATACTAGGACTCGGCCTCAAAGCGGCGTGCTTTGACGAACTGACAGACAAAACTGTACGGGGCACGGAGGATTGGCGCAAGGGGTTTTTCCCGAGGCGAATTTTTACACCGTAAGTGGTTGGGGTTGAGGGAGAGTCCGGTGCGTCAGTGGGCAAGGTGTTGGAAGCTGTTAGTAGTTCAAGCTTCAGCTTGCCTCAGGCCGCGACAGGCAAACTGAGCGATCTGCTAATGTTCGACAGGAGACGCTCGTTGCCGACATGAATGTCGGCGCACCCAGTGGGTGGCTGCAGGAGATGACGCACACTCAAGCGACTTCGCGAGTCCTTCACAAGCGGCCCTCTCTCCTGCGACAGCCCTGGGAGCGCTGCCGTCTCGGCGGCTGGCAAACGTCTCCCGACCGCCTGAGCAGACTGAAGTCTGCGCTCCCAGTGAAGACGCCGCATGGGTTAAAGCTCGAAGCTTGGTCGATTGGAAGCCCTCTCCATCACTCCATCACTCCATCACTCCATCACTCCATCACTCCATCACTCCTCAATCCACCTCCCACCAAAAAAGAAAGCCTGCACGAGAAACTCGCGCAGGCTTCAAAACTTACTTCTGACCGCTTACCGCTTACCATTCACCGACTCACGCCGGCACACCCACCACTCCACCGGGGAGGCCGCCTTCGGACTCATCTTCCGCGGGGGAGGAGGAGCGCTCGGGCGTGGCCT
>JBGGMQ010000677.1:0-2559 GCA_041287975.1 Verrucomicrobium sp.
CAAAGAGCCACCTGCTCAGGCGCATCAATGTATTCGTGACGGCGGCGCTTGCGGATGTGAAGCAGACCCAGATCCTCGTGGATCGTCTGGATGTGCGGGCTCCGAGAGACGGCGTCATCCTTCAAGTGAACACCCGCGCCGGCGAGTACGCCACCAATGTCAAAGATTCACCGGTCATGGTTCTGGGGGATCTGGAGCGTCTGCAGGTCCGGGCCGATGTCGATGAGCAGAATGCGGGACGCATCCGTGAAGGGCAGGCAGGCATAGTCTATATCAAAGGGGACACCAAAACCGCCATCCCTCTGGAGTTCATCCGGGTGGAACCTTATGTCATTCCCAAAGTTTCCCTCACAGGCTCCAGCACGGAACGCGTGGACACTCGCGTGCTTCAGGTCATTTACAGCCTGCAGATCCCCAAGGGATTGCGGCTTTACGTCGGCCAGCAGGTGGATGTCTACATCGATGCTGGCGGCGTCAAAACGCCCCTTTGATCAATTCCGGGTGAATGCGTGCCACGGGGTTTGAAAATCCTTCACGTCGATGCGCAAAAACGCACTTTTAAGTTTTCATCGCGCCATGCACCCGGTAAGTTTCGGTCCATGCCCCCTCGCATGCGATCTTTGGTCTCGTTGTTGCGGTTGTTGATCCTGCCCACCCTTCTTTGTCAGGCCATTCATGCCCAGACGGAGCAGGACTGGTCTCAGGAGGGGTCGGGTATTTGGCGTTCCAAGGCTCTTTCCGTAGGCCGTTTCTTCCAGATGGGAGTCAACGGCCAGTCCACTCCCTTCCGCACGGCCATGGATGCCGTGGATCCACCGAAGACAAGCAAACCCCGGCAGGATTCCGAAGAAGATGCGAACTCAGGCACTCCTCCCGCAGATGCCCGTCAGTCCACACTCACCTTTACCGCCAAGCCGTTCGATGTGGTGCGTGTGGTGAAGCGGGACGACAAGCGCAATGCGCTCATGATCGTGGACACCCTGACGAATACCACGAACCAGGATGCGAACCTGCAACTGGACTACTCCACGCCGCTCGGGAGTCAGGGAGGCGTTCGTTTCAATGGCACCCTCAGTCAGTCCGGGGAAATGCGCGACTTGGGCAATGGCATCCCTGACCGCACTCACGCCGCCGTCATCATGGCGGAGAAACAGGGCACACCCGCTCTGCCCTTGTTGATCTGGGGGCAGCCGGATGCCAAGTGGCCCGCCGTCGTCCAGGATGTGGGTTCCACCCTGCGCCTCCGCTATGAAGGCTCGGTTCCCGCCAATGGCAAAGTGGCGTTCCTCCACTGGATCGGCACGGCCGGGCTCGATCCCAAGGTGAAGCTGGAAAAGACCTTCGATCTGTTTTTGAAGGATTCCAAACTCGTGGACCCCGATGTCTCTGCGGAACTCGTGGCCACCGTCGTGAACTTCAAACCCGACGCTTTCGGAACTGTCAGCGCCCCCGGCGCTCCGGTGACAGGTCGCTCGGGCAAGTTGGTGGCCCTGGATGCCCTCACGGGCAAACTCGACATCAAACGGGGCGAGAAAGCACTGCTCTGGATGGGCAAGGATGAACAGATTTCCGGTGATCTCTCTGCGGGCAAGGTTTCGATCCAGACCTCGGGCAAGGATCAGGAATATCCCCCGGACAAAATTGCCGCCGTGCGTGGAGGTGCGGGGAAAGGTCGGGCCCATCGGCTCTACCTTCGGGATGGCACCGTGCAGTCGGGCACCGTCAGCCTTCAAGGTGTCGCCTTGAAAGGGGAGTTGGGCGACATCGCGCTCAATGCCGAGTCCCTGGATTTGCTGGTCTGGCCTGCTTCCGCTGAGGATGGCCGGGTGCCCGAGGGCGCAGCCGAGTTCGTTCAGTGGCTCAATGGCGGATTCTTCTGGCTGGGGAAAGGTGAGGCCAGCCATCTGGATCTCGTGGCCGGGTTTGGAACCGTGAAGGTGAGCAGTGAGGATCTGTGGACACTGCAACGCAAGATGGAGCCTCCTTACTGCATGGTGGCCACCTTGGCAGATGGCAGCCGCATCCATGGCGTGCTCGCCGCCGCCAAACTCCAGCGGGAAGTCCTCGGGGCAGGCATCACGGAGCTGCCCTTGGCAGAGGTCGCCCGCTGGGGTGCCGTTGAAGCCGCGCTCAAAGAAATGAGTGTGGGTGGCGAACTCAAAGACAACGCCAGCCCGACCACGGGCGATGTCCCCACCCAGTACTGCTGGCTTCGTGACGGGTCGCTTCTGGTGGGCACACTTGGACCCGAGGAAACCATCCGCCTGCGCACCAACACGGGCGAGCTCGCCTTGAAGCCTGACACCGTGGCCCGCGTCTTCTGGGATGCCCCAGGCAGCAACGAAGCCGCGATCGAGTTGACCAATGGTACCAAAGTACGTGGCGAGGTGCTCAACGATGCCTTCGCCTGGAAGATGGAGAAGCAGGCCGTCTCCCTGCCTGTGGGCTTGATCACTGAAGTGGTGCGCAAAGCCAAGCCGTAAGGAAAAGAGACGTGAAGTGCCGTCAGCCAACCAGCCCCGGTGCGAGCCGGGTTTACCCTTTATCGAATTTCATTTC
>JBGGMQ010000678.1:0-2674 GCA_041287975.1 Verrucomicrobium sp.
GTTTTGCTCCAGGCGTCGATCTCGCCCACGTACTTCTCCAGACGCTGTTTGTACTGGGGGTTGGCAGGCAGTTTGAGCTGGATCTGGGTATCAATGTCCCGAAGCTTGTCGAGCCCGCTGAACCCAATGGCGGGAACCCAGGGCTCGATACGCGTGCCACCCCAGGAGGCATTGATGAGGCCCACAGGAACCTTCAGCTCCTTCTGCAGCTCCCTTGCCATGTAGAAGCCTGCTGCGGTGAACCAGGCAGCCGTGGCAGGGCTGCACACTTGCCAGGAGCCCGCGAAGTTCTCCTGAGGCGTGCCTGAGGGGACCAGGGGCACCTTGATGTGCCGGATGGTGGGGAAGTCCGCCGCAGCGATTTCCTTGGCGGAGTCCACGGTATTCTGCACCACCCATTCCATGTTGGACTGGCCGGAGCACAACCAGACCTCGCCGAAGAGCACGTCCTTGAGAGTGACAGTGTTCGTTCCCGTAACGGTGATTTCACGCGGGGCACCTGCTGGTTGAGCGGGCAGTTCCACGCGCCATTTGCCCGAGGGATCTGCCGTGGTTTCGACGGGCGTGCCTTGGTCGAGCTTGACCGATACCTTCTCCCCAGCTGCGGCCCAGCCCCAGACCGGAATCTTCATGTCGCGCTGAAGGACCATGTGATCGCCAAATATGGCGGGCAGCTTGACCTCGGCCTGGGCCACCCATGGCAGGAGAGTACAGAGGCCGAGGAACTGCAGGTAGCGGCGGGGAAAACGAGATGGAGATCGCATAGAATGGAGCGCAGAATACTCAGACGATGCAAACCTGGGAAGAGTAGAGCTTCTTTCAGAGGCATTTTTGGAGGGGCAACAATGTCCAATTGTTCAGAGAGCCAGGCTTGAGGCATCGTCCTGGGAGACCTAACTCTGGAGAGCCAGGCAAACCCGCGCGCCATCAGCTACACAGGACCCGCCTATGCCCGCGGCAAAGGTTTGAAGGTAATGAGAATCAGTGGCAAAGTGATCGACCCCGACCGTCCCCAAGACTATCCCTACTCACGCGAGCTCTGCCTTTTCACACGAGCAGAGGCCTCCGTTCAGGCACGGGCATTCATCGGATGGGCGACAACTGCGGATGAGGCGAAAAAGATCACCTGGCAGGTCGGTTTTCTCGTCGCTCCGTCACGGTTGTAGTCTTTGTTTGAGGACGGGTAGAGCATAATTTCGACTCGAGCAGTAAAAGGTGGTCTTCAGCGTGAGTGTAACAAAGGTGTCACATTCATGGCAAAACCGGCTTCGAAAGTGGCTCATGAAAGATGTCACACAAAGGAGATTGCGTAATTAGAGGGTCTTGCGTTACGTTTTCGTTACACAACGCTGCCTCCTGATGCGGCCAAGCGGGTCTTCCCAGCTTGACGTCTCTTCATATCGCGACGCCCTCATCCATGAAATCAAAATCCAAGGCCCAATCTGCCTCCTCCGCTGAAAAGGACACCCCCACTACTCCCGACCTCGCCAGTGCGAAACAGAAGGTCGAGAAACTCCTGCAGGAAGTCGAAGCTGCCAAAGCAAGTGTGAAGCAAGCCAAGAGCGAGCTCAAGACTACCAAGAAGAGTGCCAAGGAGGCTCAACACAACCTGAAGGCGCTCAAGAAGTCCTCGAAGGTCAAACCTGAATCGAAAAAGGCGGCTAAAGGCACCAAGGCCAAAGTTGCGAAGAAAGAGAAGTCGGCGCCTGCCGCTGCCAGCAAGACGGCGAAGAAGAAACCTGCCGCGAAGAAAAAAGGCTGATCCAGCGTGCTGACTTGCCGCCCCTTCTTTAGAAGGGGGAGGTGGTCCGCATTGCATCGGGCAGGCGGGAGGCGTATCTTCCTGCTCTCCTGACCCGTCCCTCCCGGGGGTGCCGCTGCTGTGCATCCGCACCCCCGGTCTGTTTGCATGTTCTACCTGAATGTTCGAAGTAGGTTCTAGCCTATAACTAATGGGTGCGGATGTTGCTGGCAGGAGAAAGGGTCGAATGCTCCTGTCATCCGGAATGGCACCGGATGCTGACGCGTTTGTCACACGGTTTGGGAAACAAACACGTCACTGTAGACGGCCAATGAAAACGGGGTGTCACATGCGCCGGGCCTGCCACCGGCATCTGGCGCGGCTGTCATAGGGGGGAACCACTAGCCCAAGGCGGGGTGTATCGAGATTGGAAGACACAGATGAGATGACTCAGCGGAACAAAGGGCGAAATCCGTTGAAACTGAGTAAGCACACACGCTGACAAAATGTTCACTGACAGAAGGGGGATGTGACGCGGCTGTTGTTTGTGATGAAGGGCACAGTGTGGATCATGCGGAGGAAATAAACTCCCCTCCATTCATGATGCGCATTGTACGAAGTTCAGTGAGAAACAGCCCTTTGACGGGCTACGCGAGAAGCGGATTCTTGTGGATGGCAGCAGTCGTTTGCGGTGCGTTGATGATCGGCGTTGCCGGCTTGAAGGCGGCAGTGACCATTGCAGAATTGGGGGAGTCGGTGACCACAGACTTCACTGGCTATAGTGGTGCTCTCCCCAATGGGTTTACGACTACCGGAGTCTATATAAGTAGTAGCGTGGGTACAACAGGAGGGCTCTATGGTGTTAACGGGTTCAACTATCAACCATCTAGTAATTCATCCGCATCAAGCCTTAAGCTCACAGGAGAGTGGGGC
>JBGGMQ010000679.1:0-8217 GCA_041287975.1 Verrucomicrobium sp.
CGTTCTGACGGGCGCAGGACTCGGTGGCTTCTTCGCGCTGGGCTTGGTGGTGGCCCTGGACCACTTGAACGATCCAGAAGATGCGGCTGCCCTGGGTGCGCTCATGCAGGGAGGCGGCTTTGTCATTGCGGCTCTGGCCCCTTGGATGGTGGCGTTGCTGCATGGCATGACGGGCAGCTTTGCCTCAGGCTGGTGGCTGCACGTGGCCTGTGTGCTGGTGGTGATCAACTTGGTGCGACGGCTGAATCCCGCGGGGTACGCGTTGGCAATGAAGCCGGCAGAGGGCGGTTCGAGGACTGACGGGGTTCGGGAGGTGAAACTGGGAGTTCTGAATTAAGAATGGATGAAGGCGGGGAAGGGGACGAGAGTTCAAATGCCAAATACGAAAATTCAAAAGGCGGGTGGAAAGAGCGTCTGGGGGGAGGGACGTTTGACAGGGCGGACTTGCGGCACTTCATCCTGGAAGGAAAAATGGAGCCTGGTTTTCCAGGGCTCCATTTTCCTTTGTTGGGTCTATACGAACGGTTTGTAGGAACTACTTCCTCTCCCAGCGGAACTTGCGGTCGGCTTCCTGAATGGGCTGGTCGTTGATGCTGGCGTAACGGTATTTCATGTAACCAAGCTCGTCGAACTCCCAGTTCTCATTGCCGTGGCTGCGGTACCACTGGCCTGCATCGTCGTGCCACTCGTATTCGAACCGCACGGCGATACGGTTGCCGGTGAAGGCCCAGAGCGTCTTCCTGAGACGGTAGTCGTGCTCACGGGCCCACTTGCGCTGGAGGAAGGCCACGACTTCAGCGCGGCCGTTGACGAAGTCGGCACGGTTGCGCCATTCGGTGTCCTCGGTGTAGGCGAGGGAGACGCGCTCGGGATCTCGGGTGTTCCAGGCGTCTTCAGCGGCTTGCACCTTGGCGCGGGCGGTTTCTTCAGTGAAGGGAGGCAGGGGTGGTCTTGGGTTCATGCGTCAGGAGTTTGGAGGGAGGAGGGATTCGAGGTGGGCGATACGGGCTTGCAATGGGGAGATGAGGCTTTTGACCTCGGCTTCGGTGTAGCTGGGGGTGATGTACTGGGGACAGTTCCAGTCATAGGAAACGACCTTGATGTAAAAGATCCGCTCGGTGAGTGGAGCCATGCTGGGGCCGGCGAGTTCAGACACGAGTTCAGGGTGTTCACGGGCGTCCAGCACCTTGAGGTGGCCCATGATCTTGAGCCGCTCGCGGTTGGGATAGTCCATGAAGAACAGGCTCACGCGATCGTTGGTAGCAGCGTTGCCTGTGGTGAGCAGCTGCCGGTTGCCGCGGTAGTCGGCGAAGGCCAGTTCCGATGGGGACAACACCTTCACAAAACCCGCCGGTCCACCGCGATGCTGCAAATAAGGCCAGCCGGTCTCATTGATCGTCGCCATGTAAAAGCTGTCGCGGGTGGCGACAAAGCCAGCCTCTTCTGGAGTGAGGGAATCATCACTCCCAGCCGGGGCGGGGGCGTTGGCCCGGCCGAAGTAGTGTTCCTGTGCCGCCAGCACATGGGGCGTGCTGGTCATTTCGCGGAATCGCTGGGCCATGGTGTCAAATTGGGTTGGCGTGAAAAGAAGGAGGCGGGGGATACCGGCTAGGCGCTGCCGCCGAAGCTGATGTAGTCGTCAAGGTCGAGCCGGTCGAAGACGGTGCGGATGTCATCACGGTTGGGGTTGATCCGCCGGATCTCGGCGGTGAACCAGTCCCGCTTTTCAGGGGCGTGGTAGGCGAACCTTTCGGTCCAAGCGGCCCACTGCTCAATTTCCAGAGGGGTCCGCTGCAGGGTCGCAGTTTCCTGAACCCACTGCAGGATCTCCCAGTCCCCGCCGCCGGACTTCACCCGCTCCAGCAGGGCATCGGGTTGGATGCCTGTGAAGCGGAAGAAGTGCCAGTCGGTGGGGTTTCCGTAGAGGTACTCCCCCTGGGTGCCAGCTGCGGTCGCGCGGGCCTTGTCCAGTATGCGGGGCAGAATGGTGTAGCCACCCAGACGGACTCTGGGGCTGCGCGGCGGGGCTTGGGTGAGGTCAGGAGCTTTCATGGAGCGGGCGGGTGGGCGAGCATCAGTTGGCGCGAGCGAGAAGGGCTTCGATGGCACCCTTGGACTGGGCACCGCGCACCGAGGCCACCGGCTGGCCGTCTTTGAAGACGATCAGTGTGGGGATGCTGTTGATATGGTAGCGCTGCGCGATCTCAGGGGCATCGTCGACATTGACCTTCGCTACAACGGCGCGGCCTTGTTGTTCACCGGCGACCTGCTCAATGACAGGGCCCATCATGCGGCAGGGGCCGCACCATTCGGCGTGGAAGTCGACGAGCACGGGCTGGGAAGCAGCGGCGAGTGTGGAGTCAAAGGACTGGGTGGTGAGTTCGATGGCTTTCATAAGTTTGAGTTTGAAGTGATTCTGGGGTTTAACTATACAGACAAGTCTGTCTGTTATTCGTTCAAATGAGGAAATCAAGAGGTGGCTGTGGCGAAGGCATCTTCCGTGGAACACAGTGCCAGGGCGGCGGTGCGGGCAGATTCGGCAGGCCAAGTGCTCCGGGCGTTCTGGCTCTCCATGATGGAGCCGGAGTACAGGAGAAAAAGGGTGTCGCCCAGCAAGCGGGCCGCCACTGGGTCGCTCTTGATCTCGCTGGCAAGGGCCTGCCAGAAAGCGCGATAGGCTGCCTTGTGATCACGAATGATGTCACGCACTTCGCTGGAAGCATCCAGCATGGAGGCAGTGATGGAGAAAGGGCAGCCGCGGTAGTTGGAGGAGGCCACGTACTTGCGAAGACCGTCGAAGCGCTTCTTCACCTTCTCGATGGCAGGGCGCTTTTCCTCCAGAAGGGCACGGTTGGATGCCTGGCCTTGCTCAGAGTCGGCCTTGAGCCAGGCCGCGCACAGCTTTTCCTTGCTCTTGAAGTGGGCGTAAAAGGTGGCTTTGGCCACGTCAGCCTTTTCAATGATCTCATTGATGCCCACCAACTCGTAGCCACGGCTCGCAAAAAGCGAGGCGGCAGTGTCGAGAATTTGCTGGCGGGCGTCGGCCATGCAAGGAGCATAGACAGACTTGTCTGTATTGGCAAGAAGAATTATGCGGAGAGTAAGCGCAGCGTGGCGGAGGCTAAAAATTCAAATGCCAAATACGAAAGTTCAAAAGTGGGCAATACGGCTGTCTGAAGATGGGATCGCGAACCGCTACCCTGAGGTCAGGGGTTTCATCGAACCTGGAGAAAAGGCGGGCTGGTAAAGCGGGAGCCGATGGCTGAACTGGCGGGACGGCTGTGTCACTTCACTTCGACAGCGTCTGGGGAGGGGCTGGACAGGCCGAGCTCGAGTTGTTTGACGCGCTCCATGAGTTTGGGCAACTGGCGGGAGGCGACGATGCGGCGACGCTCATCCATGACGGGGGCAGCGGGGAAGCCCATGTAGCCGCCGGAATTGTCGGGGAGATCCTTCGTAACGACGGTGCGGGCGGCCAGGATGCACTGGGAGCCGATGGAGACGTGGCCGGCGACGCCGCACTGGGCGGCCATGATGACGTAGTCACCCATGCGGGAACTGCCGCCAATGCCGGCACCGGCGATGATGATGCAGTGTTTTCCTATGACCACGTTGTGGGCGATCTGGACCTGGTTGTCGACTTTGGTGCCTTCGCCGATCCAGGTGCGGCCAAAGCGGGCGCGGTCGACAGTGGAGCTGGCACCGATCTCGACATCGCTGTCGAGCTGGACGATACCGGACTGGCGGACCTTGCGATGCCGTCCATCCTTGAACTCATAGCCGAAGCCGTCGGCACCGATGACGGAGCTGGAGTGCAGAACGACGCGGTCACCGAGAATGCTGCCCTCGTGGACAGTGGCGTTCGCATACAGGCGGCAGCCCTTCCCCAGGGAGGCATCCCGCCCGACATAGCATCCCGCACCAATCTCCGTGCCATCGCCGATGTGAACGCCTTCCGCGATGACGGCATTGGCACCGACCTTGATGCGATCGAGGTTGGTGTCCACACAGGTGCCGATGACAGCGGTGCTGTGGATGCCAGCGACAAAGGGCTCGGGTTGGAGGCCGAACTTTTCCGTGACGGTTTCGAAGGCAACGGAGGGGTTGTCCACACCGAGGCAGGTGACATTTTCAGGAAACAACGTCCAGTCACGGGGTACGAGGACGGCTGTGGCCTCCGTGTGGAGGAGACGCTGGCGGTAACGCATGTCGCCGAAGAAACTGAGGTCACCGGGGACGGCCTCTTTGAGGGAGCCGAAGCCGGAAATGCGCGTGGCGGGGGAGCCGGACAGCAGTGTGGCCGAAAGCAGTTCGATGAGGTCCGACACAGGGATGTCCATCGCCTCCTTTCGCATAGGGGCGGGAATTGGGGAAGACAAATCCACCTTTTGATACAATCCGTCACGGAAAGGGGGGAGTTCGAAGTTCGGAGGAAGAATGGAGCCAGGGATCGGGGAGGGGATTGGCCGACGGGTTTCTGGTTTTTGGACGGGAGAGATGGAATTGGAAAGTTTCTTGGGCGGGGAGGGGTGTGTGTGGTAGGTTGTTCATCGCGAGCGTTCCCCGGCTTCTCATTCAGAGCTGGGCCTGTCCTTTTTGGTAGATTGTTTTATCGATGCAAAGATTCCAATGCCCCTGCGGCAACACCCTGTTTTTTGACAGTTCGTGGTGTGTGGCGTGCGGGCAGAAGGTGGCCTGTGACCCGGGGAATCGGGAATTTGTGGTATTGGAGGAGCCGAAGAAGGGGCGGCCGAAGCTGTGCCGGAACGGGGTGCGGCATGGCGTGTGCAACTGGCTGGCGCTGCCGGATCGCCCGGGCGACTTGTGCCTGTCATGCCATATGGACAAGGTCATCCCGGACCTGAGAGACCGGCGCAATGTCATGCTCTGGGGCAAGATGGAAGCAGCGAAGCGGCGGCTGATCTTTGAACTGCTGAGCCTGGGCATCTCCATGGAACCAGGAGGCCAAGGATTTTTCGACGGGCTGACGTTTCGCATCGTGAGCACGCGACTGGATGCCAGTGTGACGATGGGGCACCTGAACGGCCTGATCACGGTGAACCTGGAGGAGGCGGATGACACATACCGCCAGATTAACCGGCAGACACTGGGTGAGGAAAGCCGCACGCTGCTCGGGCACTTCCGGCATGAGAGTGGTCACTATGTGTGGCAGCGCTGGTTTGAGCCGCTGGCATGGAACCATGAGTACCGGCTGGCTTTTCGCGAGTGTTTTGGTGATGAGCGGGCCGACTACACGACAGCGTTGAACGCCTACTATGCGGCGGGAAACACGCCCACACCGGAGAATTTCATCAGCGCGTATGCCGCGAGCCATCCCTGGGAAGACTGGGCGGAGACGTGGTGCCACTATATGCAGATGATGGACGGGGTGCAGACCTTTCACAGTCTGGGCCTGGAACTTTCGCGGGTGACGCTCTCGTCTGATCAACTGGGTCAGGCGGCGGTGAGGCTGCCGGAAGTACTGGTAACCAGCGCGGAGGAGGATGCGTCGTTTCTGGAGACCCTGGGCGGCTGGCTGCAGGTGGCAGCTGTGCTTAATGAGCTCTCGGTGAGCGCGGGACACCCGATGCTGTACCCCTACGTGATCGGGGAGGGAGTGGCGCGGAAGCTCCGTTTGATCCACTATTTCGTGGAAGCGAGTAGGAAGCAGTAAGGGCTCGACAACTTGTCCACACGCAGCAAGATGACGATTTTGCTCAAAACTATTGCTATCATTATCCTGATTGGAGACGAAGTTGGGAAAGCTAGAACAGCTGTCGACTCAAAGGCATGGTAAGTCACCAAAGGAATGTTTTGTGTTTCCTGGTGATTTGAAACCCGAACCATCGGGAACGGTCCAAGATGCAAGCAGATCCGTCCGAGCCTTGATACTATGAATACTAAAATGTACGTTGGCAACCTGTCCTGGAATGCCACCGAAAATGACGTGCGGGACCTTTTCGCCACCCACGGCAATGTGACGGAAGTGAATCTTCCTGCAGACCGCACCACAGGCCGCCCACGTGGCTTTGCTTTCGTCACGATGGACTCGGCTGAGTCCATGCAGACAGCAATCCGTGCGCTGAATGGCAAAGACTGGATGCAGCGCAAACTGGACGTCTCTGAAGCCCGTCCCCGTGAAGAACGTGCTCCCTCCGGCTCCGGCTGGAGTGGTGGCGGTGGCGGTGGCGGCGGCTCGAACAGAGATTCGGGCGGCGGTCGCTGGTAAGCGACGGGATTCGAAATGGCAGAGACTCTGCCTGAGCTTTTTGAAGGCGTCACGTGGGTGACGCCTTCTTTTTTCCACTGGAGGTTCTATGTAACAACTTTGGCCAGAGCCGGCGGTGAGCGCTGCGCGAGGAATTCTATGACAAATGTCAGGGGTGGTGTCACGTCGTGGTGTGAACGGACATGATGGCGTGACTCCGAAAAAGTTGCCTTTGCTCATGCCGTCCCCAGGGCTAGTTCCTCTCTCAGACAGATCCATGATTGCCGCCATGTTCTCGATTTTGTTCCACAAGAGCCGCCGCCGCTTGTGGAGATCGCTTATGCTGTCCCTGGCAAAAGGATGCGGCGAGAGTGACTTGGAGGAAATCGTGAGCGAGGCTCGAAAGTACGGGATGAAAGGGAAGGACGTGGGGCGGCTTCACAAACGGGTGAAACAGCTGGAAGCGCAGCTGGGCAGGCTGGATGTCCGCCTGGAGGCGCAGCGAGAGCAGAATACCCTGCTGCAGCGCGGGATGGGGGCGCAGAAGCACGGGGGGAGGGACCACAATCTGCCTGCATACACGTATCCGGCGATCCATTTCCTCGAACAGCTGGACTTCACGCAGAAGGATGTCTTTGAAATTGGCGCGGGAGCGGGGACACACTTCTGGAGTGAGCGGGCGCGTGCAGTGACGGCTGCAGACGCGAGCGAGTGCCTGCGGACACTGGGCGGGGACGGGCGGGTGTATGATGTGATCTGTCTCTCCGGCGAGTACGGGGAGGAGAGGACAGCCCTGGCGCTGGACCACTTGTCTGAAACGGGCATGATCCTGTTGAATGAGGCGGACTGGTTTCCTGGTACCGCCTCGAAGTTGAGGGCGGCGGGACTGCTGCAAGTGGACTTCCTTGGAACTGGCCCCGGACGGGCCGCAGGGCTGCCTTGGTCTACGAGCCTTTTCTTCCGCAGGCAGGCGCAGTTTCCGCCCCGACGCACGAGGCAGCCTTATCCCTTGCCGGGGAGTGTGATGCAGATCCTGGATGCGACGGCATCAGCGACTCTGGACAAACCAGGACTGGACGGGCTGGATGACAAGCTTGCCAGATACTTGAACTTTCGCGGTGGTTTTTTCATCGAAGCCGGAGCCAGTGACGGCTATGCGCAAAGCAATACGTTCCACCTGGAGCAGACATTGGGATGGAAGGGTATCCTGGTGGAACCGCTGGCAGAGGCGGCAGAGCAGGCTCGTCGCAACCGGGCAGGGTCGCGAGTCTTCAACTGTGCGCTGGTGGCGGATGAAAATGCGACGCCAGTGGTGCAGCTGCACGGCTGCGGACTGATGTCGGTGGTCGACGATCGTTTTGAGGAAGACGAAGATCTGGAGGAGCACCTGCGGTCTGGCCGGGTGGTGCAGTCGCTCACGGAGTCGCCGTTGCTGGAAGTGCCAGCCCGGACATTGACATCCATCCTGGACGAATGTCCGCCGGAACGGGGCATTGATTTCCTCTCCCTGGACGTGGAGGGCTACGAGCTGGAGGTGCTCCGGGGGCTCGATCTGAAGCGCTACGCTCCGCGAATGCTGCTGGTGGAAACTGCGGGGCTTGACGCGGTGATGGAAACCCTGCAACCGCATGGCTACCGGATGGTCGGGCAACTGACTTACCATGACTACCTCTTTCAACTTCACGAAGCGCGATGAAGACCGCCTATCCTGAAAGTCCTACGATGGCGCGCTCTCCCCAATCTGAACCGACCCGCACCGGTGATGCCACCGGACCAGGGGATGAACAGATCGAAGGAACGCCGGACGCCAGCCTCTTCCGCCGCCGGCGCAGCACCGTGCTGGACGCGCCGCGTGCGGACCTGCCGGTGCACTACTTCACACTGGTGCTGAACGGGGAGCCCTTCATCCGGCACCACCTGGAAGTGATGAAACAACTCTCCTTCCCCTGGCACTGGCACATTGTGGAGGGGGCGGCGTCGTTGCACCACGACACAGGCTGGAGCCTGGC
>JBGGMQ010000680.1:0-3017 GCA_041287975.1 Verrucomicrobium sp.
GAAATCTGGAACTGCTCGCCGGCACCGGCGAAAAAGGCGATGGCCCGGATGGCGATCCACTGAAGTGCAAAATGGCACGGCTCCACGGCATCTTTGTGGATGCGGATGGCTCGGTCTACATCGGCGACAGCGAGGCGCATCGTGTGCGGGTGATGAAGAAGAAGTAGGAGAGGTTCATTTTGGAATTTGGATTTTAGATTTTAGATTTGTGATTTTGGATTGCTGAATACGACCCTATGAAAACGCGCTTCGTTTTACCCCTTCTCATTGCTGCAACGAGTACGTTGCAGGGAGTTCATGCCGCTGTTGAGCAGATCATCGGTGCGCCCAAGACGGCGGCGGTGAGTGAGCCGTTCAGTGTGGACTTTGATGCGGACAAGACGCTCTATGGCGTGGAGTTCACGAAATCGAACCGGGTGTTCCGCTGGAAAGGCGGCAAACTGGACTTCATCGCCGGTGTGCAGCACAACACGGAAAAGGTGAAGAGCCTGCCCGAGGTGGGCGATGGCACGGATCCGCAGAAGGCGCTCTTCAACGGGATGCATGACATCATGATCACCAAGGAGGGCAAGGCGATCATCGGTGACTCATTCAACCACCGGGTGCGGTTGCTGGACCTGAAGTCCGGTGCAGTGTCCACCATCGCGGGGACGGGCAAGGCAGCCTTTGGTGGCGACGGCGGACCGGCCACGGAGGCCAGCTTCAGCATCACGATGACGGCCTCCCTTTCACCGGACCAGAAGCGGTACTACGTGGCAGACATTGGTAACCATCGCACCCGCGTGGTGAATCTGGCCACCGGCAAGATTTCCACCGTGGCTGGCAATGGCAAAGGCGGACTTCCCACGGATGGAGCCGGAGCACTGGAGACGCCCATGGGCGACACCCGCGCCGTGACCCAGGCCAGTGATGGCACCCTGTATGTACTGCTGCGTGGGGGCAACTCCCTGGTGGCAGTAAAGGATGGCAAGGTGACCACCGTGGTGAATGCAGGCGGCAAAAAGGGCTATGGTGGCGATGGCGGCCCAGGTCGCGACGCCCTCATGAACGGGCCCAAGTACGTGGCCATGGATGCAGGAGACAACGTCCTCATCTGTGACACCGAAAACCACTGCATCCGCCGTTTCGCCCCCAAGACCGGCAAGATCGAACTCATAGCCGGCAAGCCCTCGAAGGCAGGCATCAAGCTGGGGGCCAGTTTCCTCGATACTGAACTTCGCCGGCCCCATGGTGTGCGCCTGGGTCCAGATGGACTGCTTTATGTGGCGGACACGTACAATGATCGCGTGCTGCGGGGAGCGTATGTGAAGTGAGGAAAAGGGAGAAGGGTCAAAAGGGAGAATACAGGCAGAGGGCGGCGTAATGACATCTGGGTCACGCACCGCATCTTTTTAACATTCTGATGGGATGAATCAGGACAATCGGCACACGAAATGCGAAAGAGGAGCTACGATGCAGGTTTCCCGATCCCTCCCCTCCCCCGCATGGGTCCTCTCCGGCCTGGCAGGGCTGCTTCTGCTGTCCTCCTGCCAGACGGCGAGCCACCACGAGATCTACGGGAGCAAGCCAGGGCCCAAGGGCTTCCGCACGGTGGTGCTGGATGCAGGCCACGGCGGCAAGGACTCTGTGGCCCGCGCCAAGGGCCAGATGGAAAAGACCCTCACTCTCGACATCGCCAACCGGGTGCGCAATGAGCTGAAGGGCAGCTTCAAGGTGGTGATGACCCGGGATGAAGACGAATTCATCGAACTGGATGAGCGGGTACGGAAGGCGAACCGCTATGACGATGCGGTGCTACTGAGCATCCATTTCAACTATGGCCCGCGGCGGCTGGGCGGCCCGGAGACCTACTACTGGCGGGTGGACAGCTACTCCCTGGCCCGTCGCCTGAACCAGAAACTGCTCGCGGCTGCACCGGTGGAAACCGGCAATCGTGGGCTGGTGCGGCGCAGGCTGCGGCTGACGCGCAACCCCGAAATCCCATGTGTACTGATCGAGTGCGGCTACCTGACGAACAACCGGGAGGCCGCCCTGCTCAAAACCACCGCCTATCGTGATCAGCTCGCAAAGGCGATCGCGAGCGCCATCAAGGAACAAGACCGACTGGGCGATGCTGGCATGGGCAAACTGCCAGAGGCAATCATCGCGCCACCGAGCAAAGGAAGTGACGCCCGGGACCGCTTTTGAGATTATTTGCGCAAAGTCATTGTCGCCAGAGGCCTCGGGCAGGGTTAGCAGCTGAAAGATCGGGAGGGGTTCGTCCTTTCCTTCCACCCTTTCTTTTGCCTTTCCCATCCCATGCAGCTGCGACACCGATTAGCCCTTCTCGCCACCGTTTTTGTCTCCAGTCACCTGATGGGGGCTCCGGTGCCCCTTTTTGACGGAAAGTCCTTCGACGGCTGGGAAGGCGACACCACCAAGACCTGGCGGCTGGAGTCCGGAACCGTCGTGGGTGGCTCGATGGAGGGCAATCCCCAGAACGAATTCCTCGCCACCAAGAAGTCGTACAAGAACTTCGTCCTCAAGCTGGAGTACAAGCTCAATGGCACAGAAGGCTTTGTGAACGGGGGGGGTCAGTTCCGCAGCAAGCGGATCGCCCAGCCGCCGAATGAAATGTACGGCTACCAGGCGGACATCGGCGCCGGCTACTCGGGCTGCCTCTACGACGAGTCCCGTCGCAAAAAGATGCTGGCCACGGCAGACAAGGACCTCATCACCGCGACGGAAAAGCCGGGTGAGTGGAACCAGTACGAAGTCCGTGCCGAAGGCCCCCGCATCCGCATCTTTGTGAACGGCAAGTTGACGGTGGACTACGTAGAGCGGGAGCCGGGCATCGCGGCAACCGGCTTGATCGCCCTCCAGATCCATGGCAACTGCAAAGCGGTCATTGCCTTCCGCAACATCAGCCTGGAAGCTCTGGCAGACGACTTGGTGCCCTCCGAGGCCGAGGTGCTGAACCGCTTTGGTGACAGTACGGCAAAAGCGATGGCCGAGGCCACGTGGCAGGCGGGACAGTT
>JBGGMQ010000681.1:0-4862 GCA_041287975.1 Verrucomicrobium sp.
GCAACATGTTGTTTCCTCGTCGTGGGGAGGGGTAGTGAGGCCCGTATTCGAGACGTCTCGTGAGATCGCAAGCCAACCCGACCACTATCAGTCAACCCGCCCCCATCACCTGGCGACGGAGTCGCTTTGGAGTGCGCGCGGGAACCGCCGCTTTCGGGAGGACAGAGGGCAATGCTGTGCGACGACAGGAAAGCGAAGCCCCCTACTACCAAGGATCCGGGACGTAATCACGCTGTCGAACGTGACCCGGTTGGCGGAAGACATATTATCGACTGGCTCCGCTGACCTTACTCGTTCACATCCCGTTTCAGACCGCCCAAAGCGGGCGATTCTCGCCGCACTCCAAAGCTCCGACAAGTCGGAGCCAGGTGATGAATGAAGACCTTTAAAAGGGCCTGTCTTCAGCTTGCAACGCGCAAAGACAGGCCAGCGGAGCAAACTGCATTGCTCATGCTTTCCCTGTCGCATGGCAGTGATATGAATGCGTCAGAGACCGGCCGCTCATGGTGTTTGACGTCAACAGGCATGTGGACCGAGAAGCGAGACGCTTCTTCCACACTGGGGTTAGGCTTCGCTGCACTCTCCTCAATGATTGAACAGGAACGCCGGCGAATTGATAAGCGCCCAGGCAAGATCTTGAGCGGCAGTAAGCCGCTTGTTCAAGATCTGACCTTTGCTCAGTTCCGCGTCACGGCGAAGCTGGACAAGTTTGGGCTCTATCACGATGGGACTATTGGCCTCAACCAGCCGAGTCTCGAGTTCGCCAATCTTGGGATCTGCCGGCAAAGGCTTCCTTGCAGCGGCCAGTGCCTGCTGGGCTTTCTGATAACCGAGGTCGGTGAGCAGGTACCCCTCCTTGAGGGCGGACTGCTGTTCACCAGTGCGTTTGGCAGGCACCGCACGAACGGCATCCGCCAGCATCTGGCTGGCACCGAAGCGCAGCGGTCGTGGCGAGGTGGTGATCGAGATCTTGAAGCGGCCCAACTGATAACGCTGGCGTTGATAACCCTGCTGCAGCACAAAAGTCAGCTGCGTGCCTTCATCAAACCCGGTGGTGGCGCCGTCCGTCTCAAAAACCGCCTGCTGATAGCGCCCCGTATTGGGCGAAACGGCCCAACCCCGGTCGCTGACATCGCGAGCCCCATTGATGGAGGCTGCAGCGCTAAAATCCTTCTGCTCAAACGTGGCCGTGGGGTTCAAGAGCTTAACCGCACCTTTGGGCGTGGCATTCTTTTTCGGGGCTCCCGGAGCCTTTTCTCCCACAGGAGTCTGGCTCACCACAAACTCCGTCAGGACGAAGTTGCCATCTGGAGCAAGGCCTGGACCATTGTTGGGAAGTCGGACATCTGGAAGAGCCTCGATCTTGATGCCCGTAATCCCCTTCAATGAAGTCTTGCCCCGCAGGGTGTAGATCGCATCCACCGCAGCGCCTTCGGGCATGGCGGTGACGAAGAGGGAGCCATCGGGCTGCTTCTCGATCTTCTGGACGCCCTTGGCATCCACCACCTCCAGCTCAACAGGCGTCCACACGGTGGACAGATCCAG
The DNA here is from genome assembly GCA_041287975.1 of Verrucomicrobium sp. Lineage (GTDB taxonomy): Bacteria > Verrucomicrobiota > Verrucomicrobiia > Verrucomicrobiales > Verrucomicrobiaceae > Verrucomicrobium. Next base: position 1,546 of record JBGGMQ010000681.1, read on the forward strand.
ATACGGTTCCCAGGCCTCCTGTTTGGGAGCGGCGGCATCGCTGATGGTTTTGGCTCCCTCTTCAGCCTTTTTGACTGCTACAGCGCGGTCTGCCTCTTTTTTGGCGACGACGGGCGCCTGTTCTTTCTTGTAACCTTCCAGGTTGCTTTCAGCAGTGGCGATCTTGTCTTTGCGTTCCTGCTCCATTTTGGCGATTTCTGGTGCCAGCTTCACCTCCTGGGCAGACCACTCAGTCAGCAGGGCTTTGTTCTCATTGTCCATTCCCGCCATGGCGGCGAGGGCGGCATTGATTTCCTGCGGGGTCGGCATCCGGTTGAGGATGCGCATGAAGAGCTCTTCCACGAGCTTGTTGTCCTCGGGGATGTCACGAGCAAGCTTGGCAATGGCATTGCCCGGATCGCTGATGGCATCTCCCAGGGTAGGGCCACTGATGAGGGCCATGACTGGACCCAACTGCACATCATTGCTGCGCTCACATTCACAGGCACTCTCCCGCACGGGACGGCCAAAATTGCCCAGGAAGCCATCAGGGATCTTGGTCTGTGCATCGGCCAGTTGAGCAGCGCGAGTCCCAGGAGCCACACCAGGGATTTTGGTGACGGCACCAGTCACTGTGTAGATCGCATCGAAGAGTGCTTCCGCAGGCAGACGGCGGGCCTTGGCATGGCTGTAGTTGATCTTGTCATCTTCATTCCACTTGTTGGTGGAGATGCTGAGCTGGTAAGTGCGGGACTTGCAGATGATCTGCATAAGGTGGCGGATGTTGAACCCGCTGCTGGTAAACTCCTGAGTCAGGTAATTGAGCAATTCCGGATTGCTGGGCGGATTGCCGGCCCGGATGTCGTCCAGGGGCTCGATCACCCCTGTGCCAGTGAGGTAGCCCCAGATGCGGTTGGCGTAGCTCATGGCAAAGTACTGGTTGTCCGAGCTGGTCATCCAACCCGCAAGCTGCTCACGACGCGGCGCCTCCAGCTTGCCGGAGAACTTGGCAGGATAGGGAAACTCTGGAGGTGCAGGCTTGTTGGTGCGCAGATGAGTCATCTCGCCCTTGCCCGTGTCTTTGACGATTTCGAAGAGCGGCTTGGCCCCTTCCACGGCCGATCCACCGATATTGCGATCACCACTGGAGGGATCACGGTCAAAACCAATCTGGGAGAAGAACGCCGCCGTCTGGTAGTACTGATCCTGGTTCCACCTCTCAAAGGGGTGATCGTGGCACTTGTTGCAGTTGAAGCGGATGGCCAGGAAGAGATGCGTCGTGTTCTCCATGGTCTCCTCCGGCGTACGGAGGATCTTGTAGTAGCTGGCCGCGGGATGCTCTTTGTTAGACCCTGAAGCCGTCAGGATCGAGTAAACAAACTTGTCATAGGGCAGGTTGGAGGCCACCTGGTCGCGAATCCATTCACGGAACATCTTCGCGCCTTCCTCGCCGAGGAACTTGCTGTTCACCTGGAGCATGTCCGCCCATTTGTTCGCCCACTGGTCCACAAACGAGGGGCTGCCAATGAGCTTGTCCACGAGCTGCTCCCGCTTGGCGCGAGACTCCGTGGCATCTGCAACAAATGCCCTGACCTCATCCGCGCTGGGAGGCAGTCCCGTGAGGTCGAGATAAACACGACGCAGGAAATCCGTGTCACTGCACACCTCTGAAGGGAGGATCTTCATACGCTGCCACTTGGAGGCGACGTATTCATCGATCTTGTTGTAGGTGGGCGGCTGGGCCCAGGCAAAGCCTGTGCGGTCGCCCATGACGGTGATCGTCGTAGCAGCGTAGGCCCCTTCAAAGCGGGCCAGCATGGGAGCCTCGCCGCGACGCAGGGTGGTGACGAGCCCTTGCTTGTCCGACTCGGCCACTTCTGTGTTACCGCTTTCAATGAAAGCCTCGGCCGTGACATCCTTGGTCAGGCCGTCGGCATAGGTGGCCAGCACGCGCATTTGCTGCCTAGAACCGATTGCCTCCACCACGGGATTGCGAGGCAGCACCTCGATGCGTGTCACCCGGGGTGAATCCATCTTCAGCTTGGCTCCATTGGCGATCCAGGCCTTAATGGTTTCATAGTACAACTCACCAGGCACGGTGACCTGTCCGCCTTCATGGGGCACGCTGCCGCTGGCTTTCAGCAACATGAGGCTGTGTCCAGGAGCAGCGATGTTGGCGCGCCGGCTCCACAACTCCTCTGCAAAGGCAGTCACATCATAGATGGGGTCATAGCCACGGAGTGAGAGCTTGAATCCGTTCTTGCCATCCTTGGAGCCGTGACACGTGCCCATGTTGCAACCCGCCTTCGAAAGCACTGGCATGACATCACGCACATAGTCGGGTTCAAACTTTGCTTTGAGACCCGCGACCTCCACCGGCACCTCCACCAGATGCGTCCCCAGACTTACCGTCAAAGCCCCTTTGCCATCCTCCTTGGGCCGTACCAGCCCACGGGAGGAAATGGCAGCCGCAATGCCTTTGGCTTCGATCTTGACCATCCGGGTGACATCTGCCCGCGTGCCATCCGTAAAGTTCGCCGTCACGAGCATCTGCGCGTACTCGGTGGGTTTGCCAATGTGGATGTTGCGAGGGCTGACATCCAGCGAAGCGACCGTGACTCCCTGAGGCAATTTTTCAGGCGCGAGTTCTTTCTCGACGCTGGAGCGGACCGTCTGGTCAGGTGCCGATTCCAATTGAGCGGCCAATGTCTTTTCATCCGCGATGGGCACGCTCAAGAACTCGCTCGTGACTTTACCAGCCGCCACATCCAGCAGACGAATGCGACCGTCCTCACCACCGACCGCCACGGTCTTCCCATCCGGACTGAAGGTGACCGCGAAGACTCCAAGGCCCAGTGGCACAGAGTGGAGTTGCTTCACATCCTTGGTCACCCAGTCTTCCAGTTGCTTCTTCTCGTCCGAGCTCTGACCGCTGACGACCTTTTGCACAATGGCCTGAATCTCCTTGGGCATGACCGGATCAAACTCTGCACTGTAGAGACTGACTTTGCCCTGGCCTTCATACGTGCTGCCACAAACGATCGTCTTGCCATCGGGGCTGTAGTCGACCCCAAAGATGCGTCCTTCGATCGCGGGGAACTTGCGAATGAGGTTCGCGTTGTCACCAATGACACGCTTGGTCTCGCGGAAGAGGCGGTAAATCTGCGGGAGACCATCTGCCCCACCGATGAGGATCTCATCCCGCTGGGGATGCCGGGCCAGAGCATGCATCCCCCCTTTAAGGGCGCCCGGTGTGATCGAAGTGATGTTGTCCACGAAGCGTTGCGTGGCAGCCTCGGTGAGTTTGGCACTCATGTCACGACTGGCAGCAATGACGT
>JBGGMQ010000682.1:0-3406 GCA_041287975.1 Verrucomicrobium sp.
GCGTCATTCCCGCGAACAAGTTCGTGGAAGTGCCTGCCAAGGCCGTGACGAAGGCGGAAGTCGACGTCTTTTGGACGGAACTGAAGAATCAGATCAAGTGAGCCCTTCTGCTCCCACTTGCTGACATGTCTGAATTGCTCGCTGTCCACCGCGTCACCAAACGCTTTCCCGGCGTGCTGGCGCTGGATGGCGTGAGCCTCGCGGTCCGGTCGGGGGAGTTCGTGGCCGTCATCGGGGAGAACGGCGCCGGCAAAAGCACTCTCATGAAGATCCTCGCGGGAGTGCAGCCCCCAGATGAGGGCGAGATCCGTTTTGCCGGTCAGGCTGTCACCTTGAGCGGAGTACTGGAATCTCAGGCCCTCGGCATTGCCATCATTCACCAGGAGCTTGTCTTAGCTGACAATCTGTATGTCGCCGGGAATGTCTTCCTAGGACGTGAACCTCGTCGCGGGCCCTTTCTGAACAAGGAAGCGATGCGCTCCCAGACGCAGGTGCTGATCGAGAGGCTGGGCGCAGACTTCTCCGCCTCGACTCCTGTGAGCCAGCTTTCTCTCGGACAAAGGCAGTTGGTGGAGATTGCCAAGGCTCTGTCGCTGAATGCCCGGCTCCTCATCATGGATGAGCCCACCTCTAGTTTGTCAGGGCGTGAGACGGAGGCCTTGTTCAAGGTCATCGCCAGCCTTCGCGAGGACGGCATGAGCATCCTTTACATTTCGCACCGACTGGGGGAGGTGCAGAGACTGGCCGACCGGGTCGTGGCACTGCGGGATGGCAAGAACGCCGGTGAACTGGGAAAGGAGCAGATCGATCATGACGCAATGGTTCGCCTCATGGTGGGGCGGGATCTGTCGGCAGCTTTTCCTCACGAGGTCAAGCTGGCTGGCGCCAATGCCTTGGAGGTCCGGGGCCTCTGCACCATCCGTCATCCCCAGCATCCACTCTCCTTTACCGTTAGGAAAGGGGAGATGGTCGGGCTGGCGGGACTCGTGGGAGCGGGACGTACTGAGGTTCTGCGAGCACTGTTTGGGGTGGAGCCACCCGTGGCGGGCACGGTTACCGTTGATGGCGCATCATTGCGTGCCGTCCATCCTCAGCAGGCTGTGGAGGCCGGGCTCGCCTTGGTCCCTGAGGATCGCAAAGCCCTCGGCGTCTTTCTGCCAGAGTCCGTTCAGTGGAATGTCGCTCTGCCGTCGCTGGATCGCACCTCGCGGGCTTTGGGCATGGTGGACGAGGCTGCGGGCAACCGTGCGGCGGAGTCCATGGCGTCACGGCTCAGCATCAAATCCGCCAGTCTGCAAACGCTTGTCGGCACGCTCTCAGGGGGCAATCAACAAAAGGTGGTCCTCGCCAAGTGGCTGGCCATGCAGCCCAAGGTGCTGCTGCTCGATGAGCCCACGCGCGGCATTGACGTCGGTGCGAAGCGCGAGATCTATCAGTTGATGGAGCAACTCGCGGCTGAAGGCATGGCCATTCTCTTTGCCAGCAGTGAGATGGAGGAGGTGATCGCCATGTCGGACCGCGTGCTCGTCATGCATGAGGGGCGGATCACGGGGGAGCTGGCACGCGGCGCAGCCACCGAAGAGGCCATCATGCAACTCGCAACCCACCGTGGATCAAAACCTGTGTCGCTCAATTCACCTGAATGAAAAAGATCCTGGGCATCAGCCTCCTCCTTTTGGCCGTGTGTGTATTCACCGCCCTGGTGAATCCGAATTTCCTCATTCCTTACAATGCGGGTAATCTCACCAACTGGATCTCTCTCTACGCCATCATCAGTGTGGGTGTGCTGTTTGTCATCATCACTGGCGGCATAGATCTCAGCATCGGCAGTGTCATCGGCCTGGTCGGCACGTTGCTCCCCTGGTTGCTCGTCACGCGAGGCTGGTCCGTGCCCGCAGCCTTGGTGGCATCAGCAGGTCTGTCAGGAGTCATTGGGTTGTTTCACGGACTCCTCATCACCAAGCTCAAGCTTCAGCCCTTTGTCGTGACTCTCTGTGGATTGCTCATTTACCGGGGCTTGGCCCGCTGGCTCACTCATGATGACACCCCCGGCTTTGGCTCCTCGTATGACGGTCTCCGCTGGTTTGCCACGGGCCGCATCAGCATTCCTTTCGCGGGCGGCTATGTGGTTCCCGTCTCCTTGTTCATTCTGCTAGGGATCGCGGTGGTTGCGGCCATCTTTCTAAACAAAACGGTGTGGGGCCGCCACCTGCTTGCTTTGGGAAGGAATGAGGAAGCCGCACGCTACAGTGGCATCCGCACGGATCGCCTGGTCATTCTCGCCTACGTCATCTGTTCAGTCCTCGCCGGGGTGGGCGGCATCTTGTTCGCCCTGGATATCAATACGGTGCAGCCCGCTTCGCACGGCAATTTCTACGAACTCTATGCCATTGCCGCAGCTGTGCTCGGCGGATGTAGCCTCAGAGGCGGAGAGGGGAGCATCCTCGGCGTGATCGTCGGTGCTGCGCTGATCCGCGTTCTCATCAACGCGATCAACGTGCTCGGGATTGCCACGCAACTTGAGTACGTGATTCTGGGTGTTGTCATCCTGATGGGGGTCATCGCGGATGAAATGTTTCGCCGTACGGGCAAGGCCCGATTGGGAGTGACGCCGGCAAAGTAGCGATGAGACTGGAGCGCGAAGATTGTGGCGTTCGCTCTTGAATCCTGGGGGCGCTGGTGTCCCCCGGCCGATGTTCGGCGGGACACGTTCGACCACATGCAAAGGCACAAGAAGGCCAGCGGAATAAGATCGCCCATCGGACGTATCACTCGCTGGCCCTGAAATTTGTCAACAGGGTGCCGAAAGACTACTTCTGGTCACGGGTGGCTTCGGCCTCTTTCTTAAGGGCTTCTGCCTTGGCTTCGGCGTCCTTGCGGGTGGCTTCCGCGTTCAGGTCATTGATTTTCTTGGCGTCTTCAATGGCGTCTGCCTGGTGTTCGCCTGCCTTTTTCACGGCGTCAGCTTTGTTTTCCAGGGAGTCGGCGCGGTTTTCGAGGGCATCCTTACGGGCTTCTTCCTGCTTGGAGTCACAGGAAACTACGGTGAAAGCGATGGCGAGGGTGGAGAGGAGTGCGATTGTTTTCATACCTGTGGATCGCGCTCCCATTGCGAGGTGGAGGCATAAACTTGCCGAGTATCTGCATATTTAGTTTCTTCGGCAAAAACTTTCCCGCGCATGGTGGTGACCATGTTCCGATTCACCTTCATCTATGAAGACGCTTCTCACCCTCACTGCCATGGCTGGCCTATGGAGTGCCATGCCATCGGGCGTGCCCCCCCAGGAGTTGGAGCACGCGTTTGACTCCGCCATCGGATCGATGGCTGGCGTCTTTCCTGCGATGCCGGCCGGCGTGGTTGAGGGAACTCTACCGCAAAAGCTCCGTGACGAGGAAGGCGAGAGGC
>JBGGMQ010000683.1:0-5277 GCA_041287975.1 Verrucomicrobium sp.
GTTCACCTCACAAGGTTGAAGATCGACAAGAGTCTGAAGACGTCCAGCGTGGAGCGACTGAGGCAAGCTGAAGTTTGAACTTCGAACAGCTTCCCGTCTCATACCTCTTTTGCATCGCCACCGAGAACCGAGAACCAAGAACCCCTCCACCACAACTTCGTTTTACCCCAGACCGTTGCTTGATTGTCTGCCGGGTGTCGGCGTAGATTGCACGATGCTCCGGCTGAGACCGCTTCTAATCCTCGCTGCAGGGTTCGTACCCTTCGTGGGCGGACTTCAGAGTGCCGAGCCCGCGTTGCCCGCCAGGCCAGCCTCCCACGTGTACGATGATGCCCGCGTGTTTTCCCCGGAGCAGATCCAGAAGCTGGAGAGCCAGCTCGCCAATGCCCACCAGCAGGTGGGTGCCAGCATCGACATTGCGACCTTCACCTACATCACAGGGGGCAATACCAATCAGCTGGCGCAAACCTTGGCCACCACCTGGCAAGGCAGCGAACCGGGCTTGATCCTGGTCTTCAACCGGGGCACATCCCAGCCTGCCATCGCGGTATCTCCCGGCATGTGGCAAAAGTATCCGGCAGACGACGTGACGCTCGCTGCCCTGCGGGTCAGCAACGTCTTCAGTCAAGGCCCTCCGGTGCCCGATGAACGAATGATGGCTGCCACCGAGTTCGCGCTCGCCGAGATCAGCCAACTGGAAAAAAACCGCCTCGCCCGGCAGCAAGTCTTCACGGCCGACGACCGCACACTTGCGATCATCGTGGCCGTTACCCTGGTCATCTTCGGCAGCGCAGCCATCCTTCTTTCCCGCCGTCTCCGTCGTCGACGTGACGAGGTGGCGGAGACCTTCACCTTCCCCGAAGTCCACGTTGGACTGCGGCTGGGGGCTCCTTTCGGCGGCGGCAAAGGCGTCGAAGTTTCAGGCAACGACCCGCCCCCTCACGCCTAAGCGGGAGAAAGTTCGACTCAATCTTCCTCAGCGCCTGCGGGAGGCAGGCCAAGGGCAAGGCGCATTTCGCCCAGGCGGATGTCCATCTCCTCCACGAAGCGCCAGGAGAGACGCTTGCGCTGATACTTCCGCCAGAGCACGTCGCGCAGAGCCTCATAGTGCTCCAGCTTGGCCTCAGGCAGCGGCTCCCATTCGTCCATCTCGTTGGTCGTATGGAAGAAATGCCATTCCCTCGCGTCCCAGCAGGCGCGGTAGTGCATGCGGCGGTTGTTTTCGTCCCGCTCGTGCCATTCGTGCGTCTGGGAGTGGAGTTTAACTTTCATGGGATCAAGGGGCCGGGTGGAAGCACCCGTAAACCTCATCCTTGCAGCCAAACAGAGCTTGGCGCAAGCAGAGGTGACATTTCCCCAGCCCCGATCACAGACAGGTAGAGCGGATGCGCATGATTTTAAAGGAACTCCGTCATGCCATCAAACGCATGACTCACCGGGATGGCGTGGCCGATATCCTCAAGGATTTGGCGGGTCAGACAGAGCTTCCGGTCCAGGAACACATCATCGTGCATGGGGTCGTGATGAGTCACGATCCAGCGTTGAGCCCTGGCCAGCTTCATCAAGGCACAAGCATTCGGCAGGGAGCAATGGCCCCAACCCACCCGGTTCGGGTATTCCTCGGCCATGTACTGGGCTTCATGCACCACCACGTCCACGCCATTGAGGAAAGCGACGATCTTCTCAAAGGGAGCCACTTGGGGATGGTAACGACTCAGGGCGTGGGGAGCCCCCGTGTAGCCTTGCAGGAACTCATCGTCCGGCATCCAGACCACCGTTTGATTCTGGCCCTCAATCTTGTAGCCGACGGTGGGCAGTGGATGATGCGAAAATTCCCAAGTGATCTTCGCCCCGCCGATCTCGATGGGCTCATCTCCCAAGTGCTGGAAGCGCAAGTTGGAGCGCATGTCCTCCATCTGCACGGGAAAATAGTCCCGGTCCAGTTGCCCTCGGAAAAGCGCCTCCAGGTTCTTCCCAAAGCCCGTGGATCCGTAAACGGTGATGTCATACCCCGGCAAATAGGCGGGGGTGAAAAACGGAAACCCCTGGATGTGATCCCAGTGGGTGTGCGTGATGAAGAGGTGCAGCTTCCGCGGGCCTGAGGCCAGGATGTGATTCCCCAACTCGCGGATGCCGCTGCCGGCATCAAAGATGAGCAACTCATCCCCGATGGCGTAAGACATGCAGGAGGTGTTCCCGCCGTAACGCTGGAAACGATGCCCCACGGTCGGAGTCGATCCGCGGGTGCCCCAGAAGGTGTAGTGAGTCCGCTTTGTATCCAGCTCTGGCTGGTAGCGAATCGGCACCACTGTAGCGGGGTGGGATCCGTTCAGCGTGGGCGCAGCCACTTGGGCACTGCCCAGAGCCGCCGAGACTTTGCGGACGAGTTCCGCGGGGTTGAAGGGTTTGATGAGGTAATCCAGTGCCCCAAGCTCCGCCGCCGCCTGCCGCTCCGTTTTGAAGTCCTTGGCACTGCAGATGATCACCGGCACGTCCCGGGTGCGCTCATCGGCTCGGAGGAGCTTCAGCGCCTCGATGCCATTCATCTTCGGCATCATAATATCCAGCAGAATGAGGTCCGGCACCATCTCGCGAGCCTTCAATACCCCCTGCTCGCCATCCCCCGCTAAATCCACATGAAATCCAGCCCCCTCCAGGGCGTAGCTCATGGCAAGCGCAATGATATTCGCATCCTCTACAATGAGGATGCGGGCTTGCTTAGTCATCGGGGGCGGGTTTTGACTCACTTGCTGTGAACAAAGGCAGATGGGGACCGGGCGCAACTCCCAAAATTGCATCCCACTGAGAAGTTCCAGACCATTCGCGCCGCAGGTGTTTCTGGTTGCAAGAATAGCATGGCATCCTTTGTTGGGCTTTATCTGCGTTTTTGCGCATATTCGCTCCCTCACGCAACCTCAATGAAATCACGCTTCCTTCCCCTCGTGGCCTGCCTGGCCGCAGCCTCCCCAATCTGGGCCACGCCCAGCGGTCTCAACAACATCCCGACGGCCGACGTCACCCCTCAAGGGGTGGTCGTGCTTCAATCCTTCACCAATTTCGGCAATGACAAAGACGCCGACCTGACCCTCGGGTTCAAAACGGGGCTCGACCTCTTTGGCCAGAAGTTTGAGTTCGGTGCCGATTCCCACATTGTGCCGGACAAAGGCGGCCCCATCGTTCTCCAGGCCAAATACAGCCTCCCTTTCGGTGAAGGCCTTCCCACCCTCGGCCTGGGTGTTGCCAACATCACCGTCACCAATGACGACCGCGACCGTGCAGGCGATCCCTTCAGCTACGCCGTCCTCACGCACGACTTCAACGGCCTCTTCCGGGCTCACGTGGGCTATGGCGTGCAGGCGGACAACAACAGTGTGCTCCTCGGCGTGGATAAAACGGTGAAGCTGTTTGAGCGTGACCTCACGCTGCGCAGTGACTTCATCCAGATCCAGGACGAATCCCAGTGGATGGGCAGCCTCGGCTTCCTCTACGCCTTGCATGACAATGTCGTGCTCGAATCCTGGGCCAGCCAGCCCTTCGATGACGGCGATACCATCTACACTGTGAAGTTGAACTTCGTCTTCAAGTTCTAACGCTTGCTTCACGAGCCTTTCCTCAGTGCCTCATTGTTCTGTACTTGTTCTTAATCTAACCCATGAAACCCACATCCTTCGCTGCCGCTCTGCTCGGCATCTCCACCCTCCTCGCTGGCATCGCCCAGGCTGAAATCGGCCTCATCACTCCTGCGGATGCCAAAGCCCTGATTGAAAACCCCGATCCTGCCAAGCGCCCCATCGTGCTGGACACTCGTGGCGGATACAAGGACTACTTCCGTGGTCACCTGCCCACGGCCCACCACATCAATTTCGACACCCTCCGCGGCACCGATCAGGGCGTGCCCGTTCAGTACCTTCCTGAGGATCTGACCAAGGCCCTGCTGATTCGCGCAGGTGCGGACAAAGATCGGCTTCATATCGTCTACGCCACCGGCGAAGCCCTGCCGAACGACGAGATCCTCAGCACCACCATGGTGGTGCACGTGTTGGAAAAGGAAGGCATCAAAAACATCCGCATCCTCGATGGCGGTATCCCCGCCTGGAAAGCCGCTGGTTTCAAACCCACTCAGGACTACTTCGGCAACCCTCCCGGAAAACTGCCAGAGAAAGGCAATCCCGAAGTCGCCCTGACGATCGACGACGTGCTCGCCAAGAAAGGCAAACCCGGCGTGGTGCTGGTGGATGCCCGCCCCATGAACGAGTACCTCGGCCAGGACGAAGTCTGGCTGCGCAAGGGCCACATCCCCGGAGCCATCAGCTTCCATTGGGCCCGCCTCACGGAGAAGGACAATACCCACAAGTTCAAGCCCTTCTCCGAAGTGAAGGCCGACCTCGAAGCTGCAGGCATCACCAAGGACAAGGAAATCATGTGCTACTGCGGCACCTCCCGCGAAGGCAGCCTCCTGCGCTTCTATTTGAAACACGTGGCCGGCTACCCCAACGTCCGCCTCTACGAAGGTGCCTGGAAGGAATACGTCTGGCTCAAGGACAAGTCCCTCCCCGCTGAGACTGAAGCTCCGAAAACAGCAGCGAAGTAAGCCCTAGTTCGGAACGGAGGTTTCAGATTCATCTCGAACCCGGTTCAGGAATCACTCAAGCATGAGCATGCCTCGTTTCGGGGCATGCTTTTTTTGTGGGCGGCGGCGGATTCCTGTTGTGTCTGCATCGGTTCTTGATGTTGACGCTGCAGGACCATGCCGGCACATCGGGATTGCCGTGAACGTCCCCCGTCGAAACCACTGGCAGGTCTCCGCCTTCCCCTCGCACCTTTCAAACCACCCCGTCGTTCCCGCAAACAGGGTTGGAGTTCCGCTTTTAAGCGGGTCAGTTCAGCTCGTGCCGCCAACTAATTTTCGCCATTCACGATGGTCGAACAAGAGATCTCAGGAGTGGAATGCTCACCCTGGGTCGAAGCATCCTGACCCGTCCCGCCCTGCACATGCGCGTCAGGATAAGAAATCTCCGCGACGAAAACTTCGTCAACTCGCGTATCCAAACACTTCCAACTGCTTCGACCAGCTGTCGAAGCTCATCCCCAACGGGGATGTGGAACAAAAGCCCAGGGTTGACCGAGCCCTTAGCGAGGCTACCCTGGGCACCCACGCCGCCAAAGTTCAGGTGCGGAAGCCGTCACTATTTCCTCTTCCCCAAGAACAGAAAAGCCGCCACGACAACGATGCTGCAACTCTCCATAGACTAGCGGTAGCCTCTTCATCTTCTGACC
>JBGGMQ010000684.1:0-3707 GCA_041287975.1 Verrucomicrobium sp.
CAAATCGGAACCCGGACTTTGGCTGGAAGATGTGCCCGTGCCTCAGGTGGGCATCAATGATGTGCTGATCCGCGTACACAAGACCGGCATCTGCGGCACGGACCTCCATATCTACAAGTGGGATGACTGGGCGCGTCGCACCATCCCTGTGCCCATGGTCGTGGGGCATGAATTCGTGGGCGAAGTCGTCGAGGTCGGATCAAACGTCAGCGACTTCCACAAAGGCGAGATCGTCAGTGCTGAGGGGCACGTCGTCTGCGGCCGCTGTCGCAACTGTCTGGCAGGCCGTCGCCACCTGTGTGCACATACCAAAGGTATTGGTGTGAACCGCCCTGGGGCCTTCGCAGAATACATCAGTGTGCCCATGACGAATGTCTGGCACCATCGCGAGGGGGTGGATGAGGACATTGCCTCCATCTTTGATCCCTTCGGCAATGCCGTGCACACGGCCCTTTCATTTGAAGTGCTGGGGGAGGACGTCCTCATCACCGGTGCCGGTCCCATCGGCATCATGGCTGTGGCCATTGTGAAGCATGCCGGAGCCCGGCACGTGGTCATCACGGATGTGAATGACTACCGCCTTGACCTCGCCCGGCAGATGGGCGCGACGGTGGCGCTGAACGTCACGCGTGGCAGTCTTGAGGACGTGCAGAAGCAGCTTGGCATGAAAGAGGGCTTTGACGTCGGCCTGGAGATGTCGGGCAATCCCACCGCCTTCCGCAGTATGATCGACAGCATGTGCCATGGTGGCAAGATCGCCATGCTGGGCATCCCATCGGAAGACATCTCGATCGACTGGAACAAGGTCGTCTTCAACATGCTCACCATCAAGGGTATCTACGGCCGTGAAATGTACGAGACCTGGTACCAGATGAGCGTCATGCTGGAGAGCGGCCTCAACATCAAGCCCGTCATCACGCACCGCTATCACTACACCGAATTCCAAAAAGGATTCGAAGCCATGAAAACCGGCCAGAGTGGCAAAGTCGTCCTCGACTGGCGCTACTGACGGCCGCTTGCGCCCATGAAAACGCTCCTGTTTGTTTCCTGTATCCTGCTTGCGCTGCTGCCCCTGGCCGGAGGGGCAGCGCCATCGCGTCCCAACATCATCGTCTTTCTGGCGGATGATCTTGGCTACGGGGAGGTCGGCTGCAATGGCCAGCAGAAGATCAAGACGCCGCACATCGATCAACTGGCTGCGGACGGCATGCGCTTCACGCAGTTCTATTCGGGGCATGCGGTTTGCGCCGCTTCGCGGTGTGCCCTGCTTACAGGCAAGCATACCGGGCACTCGTTTGTGCGGGAGAACTCAGAAGGCAGCGCCGCCCAGGCAGCAGAGCGGAATCGCATCAAGGCGGACGACGGGTATCTGCCCCAGATAGCCCTTCCAGCCACGGAGCGCACGTTTGCCAGTGCTTTGCAGCAGTCGGGTTATCGCACCGCGTGTGTTGGGAAGTGGGGCCTGGGGCACCCCAGCAACGAAGGCTCGCCCGCCAGACACGGCTTCGATCTCTTCTACGGCTACATCTCCCAGTGGCAGGCCCACTACTACTATCCCACTTATCTCTGGCGGAATGACAAGAAAGAGCCCGTGGAGGGAAATGACGGCAAGCTCGGCACCCAGTACGCCGCCGACATCATGGAAAAGGAGGCGCTGAGCTTCATCGAGCAGTCGAAGGACAAACCCTTCTTCCTCTATTATGCCACGCCCGTCCCACATGTATCCTTGCAAGTTCCGCCAGACGAACCCTCCCTGGGTGGCTACCAGCAAGCCTTCACCGGGCAGGACCCTCCGTATGATGGTAAAAAGAGCTATCTCGCCACCGACAGTCCCCGTGCGATCTATGCTGCCATGGTCACCCGCATGGACCGTACTCTGGGTAAGTTCCGTGAACTCCTCCGGAAACTTGGCCAGGATCGGGATACGCTCATCATTTTCACCTCGGACAACGGTGCCACTTTTAATGGTGGCTATGACAGGGACTTCTTTGAGGGCAACAAACCTCTCCGCGGCATGAAGACCCAGCTCTGGGACGGAGGAATTCGTGTGCCTTTCGTCGCTGCATGGCCGGGTAAGATCAAACCGGGGCAGGTCTCCAGTCTTGTCGGGGCCTCTTGGGATCTCTTCCCCACGTTCGCCGATCTGGCGGGCTACACCAAGCCCGCGGATCTGGATGGGGTGTCCATTCTGCCTACTCTGACGGGCGACAACTTAGCCCAGCAGCCTCACCAGCCCCTCTACTGGGAGACAGTCGCAGGCGGAGCCCAAGCTGTGCGCATGGGCCCTTGGAAGGGCGTCCGGCTCGGTGTCAAAAAGAACGCCTCAGCTCCCGTCCAGCTTTTCAACCTGGAGTCAGACGTGGGTGAGACCACCGACATCTCTGCCCAGCATCCCGACATTGCTGCCCAGATCCTTGAGATCATGACGACCGGCCGTCGGCCAAGTCCGGAGTTCCCCATGGGGGCACTCGACCCACATCCCTCCCCCAAACCTTCCCTTTGACCCGACCTTTCATGTCTACCTACGCCCCTTATCAAACTCATCTGCAGACTCAACTCGACGCCATCAAAGATGCTGGCACTTACAAGCGTGAGCGGGTGCTGACCACGCCCCAAGGCACCCTCGTGCGCGCCAATGGCGGGGAGGCCGTGCTCAATCTCTGTGCGAACAACTACCTCGGCCTTGCCCAGCATCCTGCCGTGCGTCGGGCTGCCCATGAGGCCCTGGAAAACTGGGGCTTCGGCCTCGCCAGCGTCCGTTTCATCTGCGGCACCCAGCATCCTCACAAGCAGCTGGAAGAGAGCCTCAGTGATTTCCTCGGTACAGACGACACCATCCTCTACTCCTCCTGCTTCGATGCCAACGGCGGACTCTTCGAGACGCTGCTCCGCCCTGAGGACGCCGTTATCAGTGATGAGCTGAACCACGCGTCCATCATCGACGGGGTGCGCCTCTGCAAGGCAAAGCGCTTCCGGTATAAGAACTGCAACATGGCAGATCTCGAAGCACAACTGCAGGCAGCGGATGCCGCTGGGGCGAGATACAAGCTCATCGCCACCGACGGTGTCTTCTCCATGGACGGCTTCATCGCGCCGCTCAAAGAAATCTGCGATCTTGCTGACAAGTATCAGGCCTTGGTCATGGTGGATGATTCCCATGCGGTCGGCTTCATGGGGGCACACGGTCGCGGCACTCATGAGCACTGTGGCGTGATGGGCCGTATTGACATCATCACCGGCACTTTGGGCAAGGCTCTCGGCGGTGCCAGCGGTGGCTATACCAGCGGCCGCAAGGAGATCGTTGAATACCTTCGCCAGCGTTCCCGGCCGTACTTGTTCTCCAACACTCTCGCACCTTCCATCACAGGAGCCACGCTGGAAGTGTTGACCCTGCTCAAACAGTCCACCAAGTTGCGCGATCAGTTGGAGGCGAACACCCGCTTCTTCCGTGAGGAGATGGCTCAACTCGGTTTCGACATCCTGCCAGGCGTGCATCCCATCGTGCCCGTCATGCTGGGGGATGCCGCTCTGGCTACGAAGTTTGCCGATGCCATGCTCACCCGCGGAGTTTATGTCATCGGCTTCAGCTTCCCGGTCGTGCCCCAAGGTCGGGCTCGTATCCGCACCCAGATCAGCGCGGCCCATTCGCGGGCCGATCTCGAGTTTGCCGTCAGGGCCTTCGCGGCCGTCAAAACAGACCTCGGCCT
>JBGGMQ010000685.1:0-2854 GCA_041287975.1 Verrucomicrobium sp.
CCGAAGATGTTCTCCTCGTTGATCCAGTTCTTCATGTACGCACCGGACACATCATGCCCCTCGCGGACGAGCAGGGCGGCGGCAACGCTGCTGTCCACGCCTCCGGACAGGGCGGCGAGTATCTTCATGAGTGGGATCTAAGGGCGAATGATTCTGGGGTGAATGAAAAAAAAGGGAGTCAGGGTAGTCGCGTGACATGACGCGGGTGTCAATATCTCTTCCATACGCCCCAGCTTCCTGATGGATGCCCATCCACTTGGTATGCATTGCTCACTGGAAATGAAGCCGAGCCCGCGCTAACGAAGCGGATGTCTCAAGCTCAGAAAGAACCCTCCGGTCCCTTCAACCCCTTTTATGGCTGCGCCATCTTGTTGATCGCCATCATCACGTTCGGCGGCATCGTGACGTGGGTGCTCTATAGCGGCTACCGGCAGGACAAGGAAATCGGCCAGTTCACAGTGGAGAACGCCCAGCCCCTCACGGCTCCTGCTGCGACAGCAGAACAGAAAACCGCTCTGCTGACCAAGCTCGACTCCTTTGACGACGCCTCGGCAAACGGCAAATCAGTTCCGCTTCTCTTGAGCGTGGAAGAGCTGAACACGCTGCTGGTCATTTCCGCAGAGAAAGGCATTGCCGACTACCAGACCATCATCCGCTTCACCAGCATAGACCCCAAGAACCAGTACCTTGTGGCCGACCTTTGCTGGCCCATGAATCGACTGCCCTTCGTAGAAGGCCCCCAGCGTTTCCTGGTTGGCCAGGGTAGCTTTAAACCCGTGATTGAGAACAAGGCCCTTGAGCTCCATATCGACTCCGTGACCGTTCCAGACAAAGTCGTGAGTGAAGGCTTTGTACGAAACCTACGCGCCTGGCCCTGGCTCAATCTTGCCAAGCTCAAGCCAGAGGTGAAGGCTGGTCTTGAAAAAGTGACCTCATTCGAATTCAGCCCCGACGGCTCCGGCATCATCCTGCACAGCGGCAGCGCGGTGGCTTCACCAGCCCCTGCGACAAAAGCAACAACCCCGTAACTTTGGCGTGGGCAAAGCGGCGGCGATTTGCATGATCGCGCGCAGACAGATTGGCACGCGTACTGCTTTTCATCAAAATTGTCACGGAGTCTCCCACACAGGGAATGGCCCCGTGAGAATGAAGAGCAGCGTGCATCACCCCCTCTTTGCCTATGCACTCGATCCGTCTTGCCGCATTAGTATTGCCCCTCGCCCTCGGTCTATCCGCCCGGGCAGAAACGAAGAATGTGGGTCTCCCCCCCGGGGACCTTCCGCCGCCACCGGAGTCGTCGATGGACATGACGCCTCTGGACAAGCTCCGCAGCGACATCACCCGTCTCTCTGCCGAGAAAGAAAAGCTCACCACCGAGCTTGCCGTCGCACAGGCCGAACTGGACAAGGAGTTATCCCCCGGTCGCATGAACGTGCTGCGACTGCAGGCACAACTCTCCGAGCTCAAAGCAAAGCAGGAGCTTGCCGATTACCAGGAAAAGCTGGCCGAGGACAGCGAATTTGCTGAGCAGAAGCGGACGCTTGAACGCGTGCTGCTAAAGAGCAGCATCGCCAAAGCGGAGGTCGAAACGGAGCTTGCCGAGATCCGCCGCATTGAAAATGTCACCAAGAAGGAGGTGGCGAAAATCTCTGCCGATATCGATCTGGAGAAGAGCGAAGCCGAGGCCCGTCAATATGCGATGTCAGACCCTGTGTATCTTGCGGATCCCCTGCAAGGCCGCAAGCTGGTCCTGTCGGATCGCCGCATCGCCCTGAATGGTCCCATCACCATGAGGACTGCGGACAACATTGTTGCCCGGATCAACTATTACAACAACCGGGACCGGAAGCTCCCCATGTTCATCGTCATTGATGACAGCCCAGGTGGCTCGGTCATGGCGGGTTACAAGATTGTGAAGGCTATGCAGGGCAGCGAAGCTCCCGTGCATGTCATTGTGAAGTCCTTTGCCGCCAGCATGGCCGCCTGCATCACCACGGTGGCCAAGTGCTCCTACGCCTACCCGAACTCAGTGATCATGCATCACCAGATTCAGTCCTTCTCTGGTGGGAACCTGACCCAACAGCAAGAGTGGATCCGCGAGATGGAAGAATGGTGGCGTCGTCTGGCCGATCCCGTCGCCCAGAAGATGGGCGTGACCCGGGAGGAGTTCATCAAGCAGATGTATTCTCACGCTTCTAGCGGCGACTGGAGTGAATTCGGCGATAACGCCCAGAAGCTCAAGTGGGTGGACCACATCGTGGACGAAATCCAGGAGACGGGCACCATCAAGAGCCCCGATGCCGATGGCAAAGTCGCAGGTAGCGGCTCCATGAGTGCTGACGACGATCTCGACTCCCGTGCTTCAGCCTCGATGTCAGCCAGCGGCGGCGAGGGCCCAGGCATGCGCCAGATGCGGGATGAAAAAGGCCGCGTCTACGTGAACCTCCCCCGGCTGAATCCCCGCGATTGTTATTGGCTTTACAATCCAGATGGTTATTTTCGGGCACCGTGAGTGAGGATGAGGGCGCGACGGGAGTGCCTGCCTCACCGGCAGCACTTCCCCATCCCCGCCATTCCTATGGAAAATCCCTGGACGACCCTGACCACCCGCGAGGTGTATCACAATCCCTGGATCCGCATTCGTGAGGACCAGGTAATCAACCCCTCGGGTGGCCCGGGCATCTATGGCGAAAAAAAAAAAAAAAATCGCGCCGTGGGCGTGATCCCCATTGATGAAGATGGCAACACCTGGCTCGTAGGTCAGTACCGCTACTGCCACGAGAGTTATGAATGGGAGATCCCTGAAGGCGGCTGCCCGGCAGGCGAAGAATTGGTGGACTGCGCCCGACGTGAG
>JBGGMQ010000686.1:0-2666 GCA_041287975.1 Verrucomicrobium sp.
CCGGATCGTCAAGTTCTTCAGCAATCGCTTCAAGGTCTTCACAACTCAAATCAATCTTGATCATGCGCCGATGATACTTACCTCGATCCTAGGATCAACCATCTTCAGCCAATTCCGAAATCTTCATGCAGAGGAGTATAGCTTGCTTCGATCACGTGCCCCGCTTCGACTCCCTGTTCCAGCCAGACCACCAGCAAAGTACCTTTGCCAGTCTTGCCGGAAAAGTGACAGTGATCCACTTGATTCCCCTGACCGTAGATGGACACCCATTTCCGATCCTTGGCATCCCCTAATCCGGCTTCCTGGGTGATGGCGCATTGAGTGACCCGACAGTTTTTGGCGAGGTTCTTGGAATCCTCCCGGAAGGTGATGACGTCCCCTGCAGTCGGGACGGCATTCCTGAACCAGAGGCCCTCCACCTGCAAATGCTCCCCGGCCAGGCGCAGTTGCGAGTTCCCGGAAATTTCCACCCTGCCCGGCGTCGCAGCTCGCAGGGTCACCGGCGATGCCGCTGTTCCCTTGCCCTTGAACAGGAGATTCACATCTTTCCACGAACCGTCCTGAAGAATGACGACGTCGCCCGACTGGCATCGCTGCACTGCTACCTCAAACTGTGTGGCATCAGCGACAGCGATGTCTGCCGCTTCACCACGCCACGGCAGCAGTGCCGCAAGCAACGCCAACACGTGGAATTTCGGATGCCTCATGGACGTTGTCCTCAGCTCAGAATTGTCACCTCGCCAGCGCGCGACTTCTTGAAAGCGTGCAGCAGCTTCCGGTTGGCGTCGATGTGGCGCACCACAAAGCTCTCCTGAGTCACCTCAAGATGACTGAAGCCATGAATAGCTTGCCCGAAGGGTCCGTGCTGCAAACCATCCTTGAATTCGCGCACCCTTGCTCCACCGCCGCCTGATAGTACAAAGGAGGTCGGGTGCCCCTCAAACTCCATGTGCTGCATGTCATGATCATGGCCACAGAAGTAAAAGTCCACCTTGTGCTCCCGGAGCAGACCGTCCCAGGCTTCGATCAGTCTTTTACTGTCGCCATGAACCCCGTTCGTATAGAGGGGGTGGTGCGCCATCACCACCAGCCAGGGCGTCTTGCGAGGTTTGGCCAGTTCAGCTCGCAACCATTCCATCTGGACCTTCTTCTCGTCATCGGTCAGGGAGACCAGACGGTTTTTGTAGTTGCTGTCCAGCACCAGCATTGTGATCAGGGGATTGACCTCCTGGCGGTACCACTTGGCGGGCATGGTCCAGCGGGTGCCGGGATTTTCCCGGGCATAGGCCAGTTGGGCCTCCAGTTTTACCACAGGCTCATCGTCGTAGTCGTGATTGCCCAGCATGGCATAGCATGGGCCGGGAAAGACCGAGGCCGGATACATTTCCTCGAACTGCGTCTTCCAGCGCGGATTCTTGAGCCCGCCTTTGAAGCTGCCGTAGAAATTGTCCCCAAGCAGGAAAAGTGCCTCCGGTTTGACGGCCATGTCTTTCGCATAAGCCGCCATGCCGCGGGCCACCGCCTCCTGCGGTTTCCACTCTTTCTCAGGCCCCCAGTCGCCAATCATCAGGGTATGACTGGCTTGGGGGGCGACCTCTTGCGCCTGGAGAAACCGGTGCCCCTGCCCCAGCACGGCCGCAGCGCTGAAGGCAAAGGTCTGCTTCAACAGACGGCGCCGGGAAAAAGTAGAAGACGAGGCAGGAGAGTTCATGGAATTAAATGGAGAAAAAGATGCAGACAGGGCTCAGGGGTGGAGGCGATTTCATGCTACTTGAGTATCTCCGTCAAGACGCGTCCGTCTACGTCCTTCATTTCCACACCCAGCAGGCGGGCAATGGTCGGGGCCACATCCACGTTGGCCATGGTGTCGAGCACGACACCCTTTTTGATCCCTGCGCCACTGGCCACAAAACTGGCATCCATGAGTGGGTTGCTGGGTGAGTAGCCGTGCGCGCCTTTGGGGCCGTCCGTCGCCACGATCAGCTCTTCACCTCCCACATTGTCGCTGAAGTAGTAGCCGTCCTTGGCAGACAAGATCAGGTCCGGGGCCCGCCCATCCTTGTCCCGCGTTACCATGCCGTATTTGGCGAAGTCTTTTTCTTCGATCACTTCCTCGACGCCCTCCATCGCAGCCAGTTTGGGGGTCACCTCTTTGAGCAACGTATCACGGTTTGCATCATCCAGGATATAGATAAAGGCGGCACCTTGGGAGTAGCTCCACACCTGTCGCTGAGTCGGTTTGCTGCCCAGTGCTTTGATCAGGCCCATCTGTTTGAGCAGCACGTTCGGCTGGATCATCTTGTTGTAAGTGATGAACCCGTGGTCGGAGGTTACAATGAAGGTCGTCTTGTCTTTCAAGCCCGCAGCTTCCACTGCTTCCACCAAGTCCCGCACCCGGTTGTCAGAGTCATTGATCGCCCAATAGGCCTCCGCCGATTTGCTGCCTGTGGCATGCTCGAAGGCATCCACACTCACCAGATGCAGCATCAACAAGTTGGGCTTGTGCGTTTTGATGATGTGCTGTGAGATCAGCGAGTACATGTAGTCACGCTGAGACTTGCCTGAAGTGGCCGCTTTGCACCACTCTTCTTGTTTCTCGATCGGTATCCCCTTCGCCCGGCACTCTTCCAACAGAGATGGCGTGCTGTACTTCAGAAAAAGTTCAT
>JBGGMQ010000687.1:0-3678 GCA_041287975.1 Verrucomicrobium sp.
TTGGTGGCCGTCGTCCGGCTGAAAACGACCCACAATGTGAAGTGAGGCGAGGAACCCGCAGAGCAGGTTGCCCGCCGTCATCAGGTTTGGCAGGACGAAGATACGCGGTTCGCGTTCGGCTGGGGCGGACATGGCGGGTGGACCTTGTTGTGCTTGGAGTGCTGGCGTGGCTCCCCGTTCATTTCTGCCGCGCTTTCTCCATCGGCAAGAGCGTGGGCGGAACAAGGTGCAACCCTATAACTGGCAAATCGCACATCTGCCAGTGAATGGATGCGACAATTGCTGAAGAAAACCCAGCCAGGTATTCGCACTGGCGGACTCCCAGGCAGGGGTTTTATGAAACTCGAAAACTCAAATGAAGAAATGTGAGGTGCCGGATAACAATGATTCAGGGCCTGCTGGCACTGGAATGCTCCAGCCAGTGCCCGATTTCCCTTGAGAACTCTGGGATTGCGCTAAACTGGACTGATGACGAAAAATTACACCTTACCACTACTTGAACGACTGAAACTTGCCGTCACTCTGGCTGAAAAGATTGAAGCTCTCAATTCACAGTTGGCGGCAATCGTTTCTGGTGCGGGCAAAGTGTCCGGCAGAGGTCCCGGCCGTCCTGGCAAACCCAAGATGGATGTCGCCGCCTTTATTGCCGCCGCGACCGCTGCCACCAGTGGCAAAGCTGTCAAAGGTACTGGTGCCAAAAGAGGTCCCAAGCCGAAGATCAAAGTCGAAGAAACTCCTGCACCACGTAAGAAGCGTGTGATGTCTGAAGAAGGCCGCCGTCGTATCATCGAAGCGCAGAAGAAGCGCTGGGCTGCCCGCAAAAAAGGCAAGTGAGGCTGGCGGGATCTGGATGTAGAATAGGAGTTAACGGATTCATATGCTGAAACCAGACTGCTGCATCCTTGGCAAAATTTGAGTAAGAGCCGCTGGCTGCGATCATGGGCAAAGCTTGTTCATGGCAGCCGGCTGGCCTTCGACTCCCGCTCCATGAATGAGCAGGGGAGTCGCCTCCGAATCATTGAAGGTGGATGGATCCTGGATCGAGCTCGTGGGCGGAGTTCCGCATCGATTCGATGAAACAATATCAGGTGTGGCTGCGCTGTGAATTGTCAGCCTGTCGGTGTTGCCGCTTCCATTGTCTGGGAGGGTTCTTCTTTCCTGATACTGAAGGAGAAGAAGTGCGTGGGCTGGGGATCGAACCCAGGACCAATTGGTTAAAAGCCAACTGCTCTACCGCTGAGCTACCCACGCGTTTGGGAAGGGGAGTGTTAGATATGCATTTTGAAGCCTGATGCAAGTATCAAAATCACTTTTTCGCACTTTCTTTGATCTCTTGAGCGAGCGTGAGGAGGGTCACGGCGGGTCGGTCGATCAATCGGGCCTGCATGCCCGCCGTTTCTGCACCTTGTAGATCACAACGGGGGTCATCGCCGATGTGAAGGCAGTGCTGGGCAGAGGCACCCGCTAGCTCCAGAGCTGTGGCGAAGATACGCGGGTGGGGCTTGCTGGCCCCGACTTCACTGGAGAGGATCACGGACTCGAAGTAGTGGGCCAGGCCCAGACCTTCCAGGATGGCATGCAGACGGCGGTCAAAGTTGGACAGGACGAACAGCCGAAGGGGGCAGGTCTCCTTCAGCATCTCCAGCGCGGGGCGGGTGTCGTCAAAGAGCACCCAGGGTTCGGGACGGGCGAAGTGGGAATAGAGATCCTGGAAAAGGGCATCGAGCACAGGCGGGGATAGCGGAGGAGTCGGCGACACCTGGGGGCCAGTCACCGCGTGCTCAAAGGTCTTGCCCACCAACTCCCGCCACCAGGCCGCATCGTCATCGTCAGGAATATTGTCTACAGGATGCACATTTGGCGGCGTGGAGCGCCAGGCATGGCGGAATCCCTTTTCCACCAAGTCGGGTTCCACCTTGATCTCGTGATGGGCGGCGATCCGTGCGTAGGTCACACCCACTGGCTCACGGAGGTGAAAGAGTGTGCCCGCAGCGTCAAAAAACACGCAGGAAAGGGGAGTCATGCCCGGCCTCTCGCATGAGGTATGGCGTTCTGCCAGAGAAACCTACGCAAACGGCGCGCCCATGCTGGCATTTTGGAGAAAACACTTGCCACTTCTTCACACTCGTTTACTTTGTACGTTCCTTTCCGGGGCGAAGACTTGAGAGCGAATCTCCTGACGCAAGAGTGGGACGAGTCCCGCTCTTTTTCGTCCAGGACAGGCAGCCCTCACAGTTTTATGGTCAGCGAACTCAAAGCCCTGTTTGAATATTACGAGAAGGAGAAAGGAATCGACCGTTCGAAAATGGTCGATGCTCTCCAAAGCGCCCTGCTGGCCGCTTCCAAGAAGAGCATTGGTCCCGCACGGGAACTCCGTATTGAGATTGATCCTGAAAAAGGGTCGATCCGTGCCTTCGCGCGCCTGCTGGTTTCCGATACGGTTGAAAATCCTTTTGAGCAGCTTTCGGTCAAGCATGCCCGCAAGCTGAAGGCCGATGCTCAGCCCGGAGACGAGGTTGACATCGAAGTCACGCCGAAAGATTTCGGCCGTATTGCCGCCCAAACGGCCAAGCAGACCTGGATGCAGCGTCTGCGTGAGGCTGAAAAGGCCAATCTTTACGACGAGTTTAAAGATCGTACGGGTGATGTCGTCAGCGGCACCATCCGTCGGTTCGACAAGTCCGACGTTGTTGTGGACCTCGGCAAGTTCGAGGGCATCATGACTTCCCGTGAGCGTGTTCCTACGGAGGACTACACCTCCGGCGATCGCATGCGCTTCTACGTCAAGGCGGTGGAGAAGAGTACTTCCCGGGGTCCGGAAATTATTCTTTCCCGCAGCCATCCGAACTTTGTGCGCCGGCTGTTTGAATTTGAAGTCAGTGAAATCTCGGATCGCACGGTGGAAATCGTGAGCATCGCCCGGGAGGCTGGCTACCGCACCAAGGTGGCCGTGCAAAGCGCTGATGACAAAGTGGACCCCGTGGGTGCCTGTGTGGGCCTCCGCGCAGCCCGGGTGAAGAACATTGTGCGTGAGCTGAACAACGAGAAGGTGGATATCATCCGCTGGAGCAAAGACGTTGCGGAGTTCACCAAGGAAGCTCTTAAGCCCATCAAGATCCTTTCCATTGGCGTCGATGAGAACAACAAGCGTGTTCACCTCACCGTCAGTGAAGAAGAGCTCTCCAAGGCCATCGGCCGCAAAGGGCAGAATGCCCGTCTTACCTCGCGCCTGATCGGCTACGATCTGGTGATCGAGAAGGACGAGCACGCCATGAAAGTGTTCGAAGGTCACGTGGAAGAGGCCATCCATCGCATTGCTGCCGACCTCGGCATCAATGAGTCTGTCGCCCGTAAACTCGTAGGGGAAGGTTTCTCTGACCTCTCGAACTTTGCAGGCGCGGACGCCAGCGACATCGCTCCGATGCTCGATGGTGACGAAGAGCTGGCGCAGCAGATTGTAGATAAAGTAGCCACTCTCACGTCCCGTTCGTAACGTTATTCCCGCGCATTTTCAGAATCAGGTCAAAGTTTTCAGTTCACCGCCCGTTCCTCAGTCATATTTTTGAACTTTTCCCAATCACGCATGGCAAACAAGCCTCCGACATCTTCCAAGCCCGCTAAGCGACCCTCATCCTCCCCTGAGGAGGCGCAGGGAGCTTCAGCGCCCGTGGCGAAGAG
>JBGGMQ010000688.1:0-3342 GCA_041287975.1 Verrucomicrobium sp.
ACTCGCCTTGCCGGGCGAGAATGTCGCCGGCCATTTGCTGGCGGATGAATTCATCGTAGGGCAAGTCGCGGTTGAAGGCTTGTACCACCCAGTCGCGGTAGCGCCAGGCATCGAGAATGTCGCCTTCTTTGCCTTGGCCACGCGCGTCAAGGGAGTCGGCATAGCGAACGACATCCAGCCAGTGGCGCCCCCATTTCTCGCCATAGTGCGGGGAGTCGAGGAGTCGGTCTACCAATGCCCGAACGGCTTCGGCTCGATCCTGCGATGCCGCTTTTTCAAAAGCCGCCACCTCGGCGACGGTAGGCGGGAGACCGGTGAGATCATAGGTGAGACGCCGGACGAGAGTGGTCGGAGAAGCGGGTGAGGAAGGGTTGACTCCTGAAGCCTCCAGCCGGGAAAGGACGAAACGATCGATGGGATTCAGCGGCCACTTCACGTTCCGCACTTCGGGCACCGCAGGCAACTCCGGCCTGCGGTACGCCCATTGCTTCCGGCTCTCGCCAAGATCGATGCTGGGCTTGGGGTCCAGGGGATGGGTCGTCGCGACACTTGAAGCGGAACGAGGATCGGGTGCGCCCATCGTGACCCAGGTCACCAGGTCCTGCACAAGAGCCGGAGCGAGTTCCTTCTTGGGTGGCATGGCGAGATCCTTGTCATGGCGTCGCACCGCAATGATGAGCAGGCTCTCCTCTGGCTTGCCGGGAATGATGGCGGGGCCGGTTTCACCGCCTTTCTGCCAGCCTTCTCTGGAGTCGAGATCAAGACCGCCCTTCACCTTGCCGGTGGCAGCGCTGTGACATTCCGCACAGTGGTCCAGGAGCACAGGGCGCACTCGTTTCTCAAAGAATTCCAGATCTTCCGCGTTAGAGGCAGAGACAACGGTAGCCGCCAGAGAAACGAGGCAGCCAGTGATGATGGTGATGAACCCTCGAACCTTTATGATCTTCATGCGAGGATTCCTTTCACCAATTGGCCGTGCACATCCGTGAGACGGTAGTCGCGCCCCGCATAGCGGTAGGTGAGGCGGGTGTGATCCAGCCCCATGAGGTGCAAGATGGTGGCGTGGAGATCATGCACGTGCACCCGGTCCTGCACGGCATGCCAGCCGAATTCATCCGTCGCGCCGTGGATGTGGCCCGCCTTTACTCCGCCACCCGCCATCCAGGTGGTGAAGCCAAAGGGATGATGCTCGCGGCCATCGCCACCCTCTGCGGTGGGCGTGCGACCAAACTCGCCACCCCAGACCACGAGGGTGTCCTCCAGCAGACCGCGAGACTTGAGATCCTTGAGCAGGCCTGCGATCGGTTTGTCCGTGGCGGCGCAGTTGTTGGGCAGCTCTTCGCGCAGCTTCGAGTGCTGGTCCCAGAGCTGGCAACTGGATCGCTTGGAGGTGGCGGTGTGGTACACCTGCACCACGCGGACGCCGCGCTCAGCGAGCCTTCGCGCCATGAGACACTGGCGTCCAAAGGTTTCCGTCACAGGATCATCCAGGCCATAGAGCTTTTTGGTGGCCTCGGACTCATCATTGACTCCGAAAGCCTCGGGAGCCTGCGACTGCATGCGGAAGGCAAGCTCGAAGGACTCGATGCGGGCATTCAGCCGGGAGTCATTGCCCCGGTCTTTGGCATGGAGCCGGTTCTGTGCGAGAAGGAAGTCCAGTTCGTCGCGTTGCTGGGTGCTGCTGAACTGGGCATTGCCGAGATTGGCGATAGGATGTTTCAGATCTTGCACCAGAGTCCCTTGCAGTGAGGCTGGCAGGAAGCTGCTGGACCACAAGGGGGCCCCCTGGGCGGGTTGGGCCGGGCTTATCACCACGAACCCCGGGAGGCTCTGGTTCTCACTGCCCAGGCCATAGAGCAGCCATGAGCCCATGCTGGGGCGGGAGAATGCCTGTTCACCCGTGTTCATTTGCAGGCAGGCCCCGTTGTGATTGATGTTGTCCGCCACCATGGAGCGGATCACACAGAGTTCATCGGCACAGGTGGAGAGATGCGGCAGCAGTTCACTGATGTCCGTCCCGCTCTGACCATGCTTTTTGAACTGCCAGGGTGAGCCGAGCAGGTTGCCCGTCTTCGTGCGCTCGAGCTTGGGTTTTTCAAAAGGGAGCGGCTGGCCATTGCGGGCAGCAAGGGCTGGCTTGGGATCAAAGAGGTCCACATGCGACGGTCCTCCCGACATGAAAAGATGGATGATGCGCTTTGCCTTGGGAGCATGGTGCAGACCAGCGGTGCTGCTCATGGAGCCCGCGGAGTCGGAGGCGCGCATGACGTCGGCCAGACCCAGCATGCCGAAGCCGCTGGCGAAACGACCCAGCATGGCGCGGCGCGAAAGAGGAGGAGAGGGCGCAATCATGACTCCGACTTCTTTGGGGCTGACTCCGCTTCCAAAGCCAGCCAGCGTCGCCAGCTGACAATGTGTTTCTTCATCTCTTCTTCGGCGGCAGCCGCATCCCTGGTTCGAAGCACTTTCAGCAGTCGCCGATGCGCCTTCACCGTCTCCGCTTGCGTGGAGTGGAAGTGTGCCTGATGCCGACGTTGCATGCAGCCCAGCCAGGCTTCCACCTGGTACCGCAGACCTTCCCAAAAGTGTGCGGCACGGCGGTGCCCGCTGGCCCGCATGATGAGATCGTGAAAAGCTGCATCGAGGCGAGTCACTTCTGCCAGGGTGGCGGCAGACTCCGTGGCTGAAATATTGGCGGAGAGTTCAGCGAAGACGGTCTCAGAAGCCCGTTCGGAGGTCAGCCCGGCAGCCAGGGGCTCAAGCGCCAGCCGCAGAGTGTAAATCTCTTCCATGTCCGCCAGGGAGAGTTCCACCACGTGAGTGCGACCGCGGGCGTCGAAAGTGACGAGGCCCTGCCGCTCAAGCTCCAGCAATGCCTCGCGTACGGGGGCACGGCTGACGCCGAGACGAGAGGCGAGATCCGGCTCGGGAACGTGCTGCCCGGGAGCGAGCTCCCCGGAAAGGATGGCCTCACTCAGCTGGGTGCGCACGGTGTGGGCCAGGCTCTGGCGAGGAACAGGGGAGAGGGCGGAAGGCAAGTTCATAGAGAGCATCGTCGACTGTCGACAGTGAAACGTGGGTCGGCACTCCAATCTCTCCACAAATTTCCAAAGCGGACTGCTTTTGCTATTGTAAGCCACATGATGTTTGTGCAAACTACCAGTGACTCCGCAACAGTCAGGAATCACCGGGATGCCGGAAATTAGAAACGCGAGTTTGTACGACCCCTCAACCCTGATCAGGCACTTGGTCTCAATTGTTGGCAACCCATGCGCCCATGACAGCGTGCCATCATCCCGTCCCAAACACTTCCCGCCAGCGCCGATGGCAGTACCAGGGCAG